>JANYJN010000051.1 GCA_025358475.1 Candidatus Solibacter sp. | reverse complement strand
AATCGAAAAAACACGGATCGTCACGCCCGCCAACATGGTTAAGGCTTATGCGGCAATGTTCTTGGGTGAGCCACACAGAACCACGAAAAATTACGCCAGCCTCAAATCGAAAGTTGGGACGGATATTTTTGCTAAGCAACGTTACTATGTGCCGTAGCTTTTTGCACCGTGGGCCGCCCTGGCAGCCGGTATAATGGACTAATAAACACATAGAACTAGCAGTACTTATTTCTTCAGAAGAAAGCCAATTTTCGCTAAGACCGGAGCTTCCCGCCTGCTTTGGCGCAAATACCGCTCGGCTTAACAATCGAAAGGTCCAAGAGTTTGAGCTCACTGGCGCTTCCGGCACAATCCATCACGGCCTCATCCCGCGTTCCCGCCGGTAGCATCTTCCAATGCCAGGGCCGGGTTACGCGCACCATCGAGGCCCTCAGCGCCAGCGGCCTGGACGCCTTCCTGGCCTCCCCTTCCGGTCGCCAACCGATGGCGTCCGGCGCCGTCGCCCCTACCTGTGCGCTCCTCCCCGCCGAGTGCCGCGAACGGGTCGCCGGCACCGAAGGCATTTCCATTTGATACGGCTGAAATCCAGCCTCGCCGGTTCGTTGCTCCGCTCCGGTTCGCGAGCCTTCGTTCTCTGCTTCTCATTCGCCAATCTGTGCTTTCTGACTGTCTGGGTCGAGATGCAGGATCGCTCGGGCGATTTCTTCAAGACATCGGTTCTAACCTGGACGCGGGTGGAAGCCGTATCCCTGGACGTGCTGATCTTCGCCGTGATCCTATGGGTGCCCGTCGTGCTGGCGGTGAGAAGTCAGAAGCCTGTCTGGATTCGCGTCGTGAAGTGGAGCGCTCTCGGCGGTCTGATCATCCCAATCAACTCGATCCGCCTGGACCCATACATCATCAGACGGGCAGGCGAGATCTTGCAGATCAGAAACGGGTGGCTCGCCGTGGGCGTCTGTGCCGTAGCCCTCGCGATCTTCCTTATGATCCGTTGGGAGAAGCTTTTCCTACGAGTGGTTTGCGGGTTTCTCACCCTTCTGCTACCCACCTTTCCGCTGATACTTGCCAGAACGGCTGGGATCGTTCAGTCCGGTCCTTCGGGTTTTCTACAGAACAAACCTCTCTTGCCCGCCTTGCCGCAAAAGGCCGGTGCGCCGCATATACTATGGATTCTATTCGATGAATGGGATCAAGTGCTGACGTTTGACGATCGCCCTGCCAACCTGCGGCTTCCGGAATTGGATCGCTTTCGCGGCAAGTCTTTCCACGCCGAGGGCGCCTACCCGCCGGCACAACACACCATCGTTTCGGTCCCTTCCCTGATCTCAGGGAAGACGTTTACCCACTCGACTCCCAAGGGTGCCAGCGAGATGTTGGTGACCTACGATCCCCACCAGCCGCCGAAACCCCTCACGGCGGAGCCGAACATTTTTGGGGAAGCGCGTAGCGCCGGCTTCAACGCGGGGGCTGCTGGCTGGTACCTGCCGCTATCGCGGTTGTATGGGGATCTGGTGGCCTGCCCCATAAACAGGGACGACAACGCCAGCCTTTCTCTGCCGGCTTTGATGTACGTCACGGCTCAAGATCGATTCCGCGCCCTTCCGTTGATGACGCGCCTCGGCTTGGCACCGCGATCACTCCCAACGGAACACATCGCCATCTATCGCCGACTGGTCCAGGATACGCTCCACATGGCGCTTGATCCGCGTTTGAACCTGGTCTTCGTCCATTTGAACGTGCCTCACGGACCGGCCATCTTTGATGCGGCTACGGCATCTTTTTCTACCAGCCCGGATGCCACTTATCAGGACAATCTCGTTCTAGTCGATCATACCGTGAGTGAGGTCCGTCAGACTCTGGAGCAGGCGGGCAGATGGGACAGCACCACCATTCTGCTCACGTCAGACCATCCGTTGCGCGTCAAAATATGGCAGTCCATGTTTCCCGGCCGCGGTTTGCCGGCAAACGTGCAGCAGTCGCAGCGCGTTCCGTTCCTATTGAAGATGGCGGGTGAGAAGGATGGAATGGAATACCCCCATGCCATGCAAACCGTGGTATCCAAGGATTTGCTGCTGGAGATCCTAGCTCAGAAGGTCACCACCGCGGAGCAGGTTGGCGCGTGGCTGGACACCCACCCGCCTCGCCAGTAGCCATGGGGCGCAACGGCATCATTAGGAGCACGCTACTTTGGCCAGCCTGATCGTCTTCCTCTTCAGCCTCGCGTTCTGCGCCTACACCCTCTTCGGCTACCCCCTGCTGCTCGGCCTGCTGGCGCGATGGCGGACGCGGCCGGTGCGCAAAGCGGCATGGCCCGCCACCGTATCCGTGATCCTGCCGGTCTATAACGGCGAACGCTGGATGGCCGCCAAACTGGAATCCATCCTGGCCCTGAACTACCCTGCCGAGCTG
>JANYJN010000027.1 GCA_025358475.1 Candidatus Solibacter sp. | reverse complement strand
CGGTAAGGCGAGGTGTTCCCTCCGAGGAACAAAGGCACCCCCACCACGCCTTCATTTCCCGTCAGGCCTACTTCCACGGTCAATCCCTCTGCCAAGGTGTAGAGAAACGAGACGATACACGTAGTCGGGAAGTAGACGTACCCTTGCTGCCCGCCCGATTCGCGAATGAGTTCTCCCAGAGACAGTGTCACTAACTCCAAACTGGGAAGAAGTCGTTGATACTCGTCGGCCGCCAACGCTGCCAGAAGGCGGTTGTCCATTGGGACCGGCATTGTCTTGGACAGCATGTTGAATCACTCCACGGGTCAATCTTATCTGCTTGAGGAACCAATCGCGAAACCGCCTGTCCCACCGAATCCGGTGGTCGTTTCGCGCCCGCCGCTCCCTACTTCGCCACGAACTTCGTCCAGCCTCGCGAGTTCATATCGCGCAGTATTTCCTTCTGCCAGGCGAATTCAGGATGTTTGGCCAGATGTTCGGACGCCTTGAAGTCGCGTCCGCACGCGTGGCCCAACAGAGCCGTCAGCGACATCTTCTCCGCACTCGCCGCGTCCGCCACTTTGTTCTGCACCGCGCCGGCCGGCGCGTAGGGCGCCTGCCACGTCCCCATGCCGCGCGGCGAGGCATCGATGTGCCCGCAAAGTGTCCGCTCGCTCGCCTCCGCCTTGCCGGCGAAACTGTCGAAGTGGTCGCCCAGAAACTTCTCGGCAGCCGCCCCATCGATCCGGCCCTTGTTCTGCTCCATCAGCACCAGCCACCGCGCATGGCGCGCGTTCTCGCTCCGGCCCTTATCCTTCTGGTCAAAATCGGTCTCTTCGGCGATCAGCTTCGGATCGTTGGGGAAGTTGGAACCCACGAAGAATCCATCCTTCGTGCGCTGTAACACCACGTTCTTGAGCCCCAGTTCCAAGCTCGCCACCTCGTTGGTCTTGCGGTCGGCAATCAGCCAGTTATTGGCATACCCGCCGTTGTTGCCGTCCTTCATGATGCGCGCGAAGTCGTCGATGGAGGCCGCGTACTGCATGGCTTTGCGCGCCCGTACGAATTCCGGAATGCCGTTAGGGTCGAAGCCGCTGAAACTGCCGATAGTGGTTTCGGTGATCATCATGCCCGCCGCGTTGATGCCGAAATCGTCTCCCGAGTGGATCAGTCCAGCCATGCCGTCCATCAGGATCCGGCTGCCCTGGGCCGGTGTGATGTCGAAAATGATGTTCCATCGCTCGCCTGAAGAGTAACTCGTCCAGTTATTGTGCGCCATCACTACGCGATGGTCCTTGGTGTAACTCCCCGTGGCTACGAACGCGCTGCAATGGTCGCCCGGTCCGGCGCTGTTAGTCGGCGCGCCCGCGCCCTTGTCGTACCACTTATCGTAGTAAGGCAGTTCCAGCCAGGCGTTGAGTGCCACTACATCCCATATGTCCAGCTTCACGCCCTTAAACTTGAGCCCTTCCACGATGCCACTCAATTCCTCGCGGTACTCGGGCTCCACGCGCGGCCACAAGACTTGCTCCGCGGCTTTGCGGAAGAACGCCCAATCCTTCTTCTCTTCGTGGATCATCTCCCGGGAGACGGCCTGGAACGTGTCCTTGATTTCGGCGGCCAGCAGGGCGCCATGCTGAAATCCGATCTCGCTGGGTTTGCCCTCCAGGTGCACCTGGATCCATCCATTGCGCTCGCGGGAGCGCGATGCGTTGCGGAGGCGCGGGTCGGTTTGCGGTTCGCGCGAAACCAGCGTGAACCCCAGAGCGCAAAGAAGAACAGCGGAAAACACAGCCGTACGTCGCATCCCGTTATTATAGTGAGGAAGCATGGACGATACTACCCAACTCAGAAAGTTGACCGCTCACGTGAAGGCCGCGGGTTGAGCCAGTAAGCTGAGTCCAAAGTTGTTGGACAGGGTTTTGGCTACCGTGCCCCGTTGGGCCGATGAGAATGTGCTGGTAGGGTTTGACACTGCCGACGATGCCGGTGTGTACAAGCTGACGCCGGAGCTCGCCCTGGTGCAGACCGTGGATTTCTTCACGCCGATTGTCGATGACCCGTACACTTACGGCGCCATCGCCGCAGCCAACGCGCTCAGCGACGTCTATGCCATGGGCGGGCGCCCCATCTCCGCGCTCACTATTCTGGCCTGGCCGCCCAAGCAAGACCCGCGGGATCTGGAAGAAATCCTCAAGGGCGGGGCGGAAAAGATGCATGAGGCCGGCTGCACCATTCTCGGTGGGCATAGCGTGGCGGATGACGAGATCAAGTTTGGCTACGCCGTGACGGGTACCGTTCACCCCGCTCGCGTCTTGTCCAACGCCGGCGCGCGCCCGGGCGATGCGCTGGTCTTCACCAAGCGTATCGGCACCGGCGTGATCGCGACCGCACTCAAGCGCGGCATCGCGCGCCAGGACGATGTGGCCGCCTCCGTCGCTTCCATGCTCACGCTGAATCGCGCCGCCTGCGAGGAAATGCTGCGCCACCAGGTCCACGGCTGTACCGACGTCACCGGCTTCGGCCTGGTCGGCCACGCACGCGAAATGGCGCTGGCCAGTCAGGTAACCTTAGAGATCGCCGTCGATCAGTTGCAGTTTCTGCCCGGCGCCGTGGAGTACGCGCGCGCTGGCGCCCTGCCCGGCGGCCTCCAGAACAATCGTGAATTCGCCTCCCCCGTGGTGGAAATCCACCGCGAACTCCCGCGCGAAATCCCGCCTGAAATCGAGGCCCTGCTGTACGATCCGCAAACTTCCGGCGGCCTGCTGATCTCGCTCGCCGAGAGCGACGCCGACCGGTTTACCGGCGGATACCGCATCGGCCGCGTGCTGCCGCGCGGCCAGAAAGCCATTCGAATCGTATGATGCCGAAAGCCTCTCACAACCCCATCATCGTCGCGCTGGACGTGGAGTCCGCCGCCGCCCGCACCCTGGTCGCCAGAATAGGCCCGCGCGTCGAGTTCTATAAGGTCGGCCTGGAGTTGTATACCGCCGCCGGAATGGAGACTGTCAAGCATCTGCTCGCGGAAGGGAAGCAGGTCTTTCTCGATTTGAAGATGTACGACATTCCCGAAACCGTGGCGCGCGCCGTGGACCTGGTGGCGCTCTCTGGCGTCCGCTTTCTGACGGTGCATGCGGTGAGTTCGGTCATGCGCGCCGCCGTCGCCGCGCGCGCCGGAAGCCGCTTGCAGATTCTCGGCGTCACCGTGCTAACTAGTTTGGCTGCCGAAGATATGGACGATCTGGGCTACGCTTGCACGGTGGCGAGCCTGGTGGAACGCCGCGCGCGTAAGGCCGTGGAGGTGGGCGTGGATGGCATCGTGGCGTCGCCGTTAGAGGCCGCCGCCGTGCGCCGCATCGTCGGCCTGAACAAGCTCATCGTCACGCCCGGCGTGCGTTCGGCCGGCGTGGATGCGGGCGATCAGAAGCGCGTCGCCACCCCAGCCCAGGCGATTCGCAGCGGCGCCGACTACCTGGTTGTCGGGCGCCAGATCACCCGCGCCGCCGACCCCGCCGCCGAAGTGGATCGCATCCTCACAGAGCTTGTGACGCCAACATAAAATATTCTTTGGCCCCCTAAGTTATTCTCCAGCAGAACCGCATTCCGCGTCGTGCATAGTTCAGAATTAGGCTTTTGGGGCCGGTGCGTTAAAATAGGTTCACACACACAATGCGACAGAAAATTCGATCGACGACGGTGATTTGTGTTCGCCGCGACAACAAGGTCGTGATGGCCGGCGATGGGCAGGTGAGCCTCGGCGGCGAGGTCTTAAAGAGTTCCGCCCGTAAGTTGCGCCGCTTGTACAACGACAAAATTCTAGCGGGCTTCGCCGGGTCCACGGCCGATGCCTTCGCGCTGTTCGCGCGCTTCGAAACCAAGCTGGAGCAGTTCAACGGCAATCTTCCGCGTTCCGTCGTGGAGCTCGCCAAGGAATGGCGCACGGACCGCGTGCTGCGTCACCTGGAAGCCCTGCTGCTGGTGGCGGACACCAAGAGCACCTACCTGGTCAGCGGCAATGGCGACGTGATTGAGCCGGACGAAGGCGTGATGGCCATCGGCTCGGGCGGTCCCTACGCCACGGCGGCGGCAACCGCGCTCATGCGCTGCACCAAACTGTCAGCGCGCCGGATTGTCGAGGAGTCCATGAAGATCGCCGGCGACATCTGCATCTACACCAATCAGAATGTGACCTACGAGGAGCTCGAATAGCATGGTGATCTATCTTCCCGGGCAGAGTGTGGACGAGGAACCGTTGCTGGATGAGCTGACTCCGCGCGAGATCGTTCGCGAATTGGACAAGCATGTGGTCGGGCAGGCCGAAGCCAAGCGCGCGGTGGCTATCGCCTTGCGCAATCGCATCCGCCGCCAGAAACTGCCGCCCGAAATGGCCGAAGAGGTGATGCCCAAGAACATCCTCATGATCGGCCCCACGGGAGTCGGCAAGACCGAACTGGCCCGCCGCCTGGCCCGCCTGGCCAGCTCGCCGTTCCTCAAGGTGGAAGCCAGCAAGTTCACCGAGGTGGGATACGTGGGCCGCGACGTGGAGTCGATGATTCGCGACCTGGTGGATATTTCCATCGACATGGTGCGCGAAGAGCGGTTGGACGAAGTGGCGGACCGCGCCGAAATCAACGCCGAGGAACGCCTGCTGGACCTGTTGATGCCGCCCGTTCCCGAACCCAGCGAAAGCGTGGAGCGCACGCGCGAAAAACTGCGCGAGCGGCTGCGCGAGGGTAAGCTCGACGAGCGCATGGTGGAGATCGAAGTCAAGGATCGCGCGCCTTCGTTCGAAGTCACCACCAACACGGGCATTGAGGAAATGGGCATCAACCTCAAGGACATGCTGCCCAACCTGTTCGGCCAGAAGACGCGCCGCCGTAAAATGCGCGTGGCCGAAGGGCTGGACTACCTGGTGCAGGAAGAGGAGTCCAAGCTCATCGATATGGATCAGGTGACGCGCACGGCGCTAGAGCGCGTGGAATCGAGCGGCATCATTTTTCTGGACGAGATCGACAAGATCGCCGGCCGCGAGACCGGACATGGACCCGACGTCAGCCGCGAAGGCGTGCAGCGCGACATTTTGCCCATCGTCGAGGGCACCACGGTGAATACGCGCTACGGTTTCGTGCGCACGGACCACATTCTATTCATCGCCGCGGGCGCGTTCCATGTCTCCAAGCCGAGCGACATGATTCCCGAATTGCAGGGGCGGTTTCCCATCCGGGTGGAGCTAAAATCGCTCACGGTGGAAGATTTCATCCGCATCCTGAAGGAGCCCAAGAACGCCCTGGCCAAGCAGTACACGGCACTATTGGAGACCGAAGGCATCAAACTGATTTTCACCGACGACGCGCTGGAAGAGGTGGCCAAGTTCGCCGCGCAGGTCAACGAATCGAGCGAAAATATCGGCGCGCGGCGCTTGCACACCATTATGGAGAAGCTGTTGGAGGAAGTCTCGTTCGCCGGTCCGGATCTCAAGAAGAAGACCGTCAAAGTGGACGCGGCCTACGTGCGCAAGCAACTCGCCGACATCGTCAAGGATCAGGATTTGAGCCGCTATATTTTGTAGGCCGGACCAGGTGGGGCAGACACTCGGTCTAAGGTGCGTTGACTATATCGCGATGGTTAACCTTCGCCTTAAACCCAGCGTCCGACAAGATTCGGCGGACCTCATCGGCAATCATCACCGACCGATGCTGGCCGCCGGTACAGCCGAAGGAGATCGTCAGGTAACTCTTTCCCTCGCGAATGTAATGCGGCAACAGGTAGATCAGCAGGTCTGAGATACGGTTCATGAATTCCGCAGTCTGCGGAAAAGAACGGATGTACTTTGCCACGCCGGGGTTTTTCCCTGTCAGGTTCTTGAATCGCGGAATATAATTTGGATTGGGCAGAAACCGGACGTCAAACACCAGGTCGCTATCCGGCGGCACTCCATTGCGAAACCCGAAGCTGGTGACGTAGATCTGAATGGCCAATTGATCGCGTTGGCCGCGGAACCGCTCACCGATAAAATCGCGCAACTGGTGGACGGTGAACCTGGAGGTGTTGATGATCAGGTCCGCCATGGCGCGGATCGACGCCAACTGCGCACGCTCGCTCTCAATGCTGCGGGTGATGGACTTGCCCGTGCCCAACGGGTGCGGCCGCCGCGTCTCGCTGAAGCGGCGGACGATGGCATCGTCGTCCGCTTCCAGAAAGATGAGTCGAGCGGTTACCGATTTCTGTATGCCGGTGAAGACTTTGGGGAACATCTTCAGCCCGGCGCCTTCGCGGATATCCACCACCAGGGCTGCCGCCTGAATGCTCGGATTGTCACGCGTCAACTCGGCGAACTTCGGGATCAATTCCACCGGCAGGTTGTCCACCGAGTAAAAACCCAGATCTTCCAGGGCCTTTAGAACGGAACCCTTGCCCGATCCGCTCAAACCGGTGATCACCACCAACTCCGGCTTGTGCGACGACGCCTCTCTTGGTGCGGCAGCCTTCTTACGCGGCATCGGGCGGGTGCTATCCCTCCACCAGGTCGAAATGCCCGTCGCGGCGCCGCACAAGGACGCTCACCCGGTCGGTCTGGGCATCGCGATAGACTAAATAATCCCGGGTCTTGTCCATTTCGAGTACGGCTTCTTCCACCGTCATTGGCTTGCGCTTCTGCGCCGGTTTTACCTTGTACACCTGGCGGTCCGGTCCGCTTTCGGCTTCCCCATCGGCCGGTACCGGCTTGTCGGTTTCCACTTCGGGAGCCGACTTATGCGGCACGCGCTTGGCATCACGCCACTTGGTGCGCGCCTTGACGCACTGCTTTTCCAGCCGTTCGGTGGCGAGATGAATTGCCGTGAACAGATCGGCGTCGGAGCCCAGGCCGACCAACTCGTGATTGTAATAGTGGACGGTGACTTCCGCCTTGTGCGTCTTGCGCTCCAGGGAGAGCACTACATGGGCGTCGCGCTCTTCCTTCTTACCATCCAGCAACTTGCCGATCTTGGCAAATCCCGCCTCAAGCTTTTTCAACTGCGCGGGAGCCAGTTCTACTTGCCTACCGGTGTACGTGATCTTCATGAAACACCTCGTTGGGGCCGGCAATATCCCCTTCCTACATATAGCTTATCTCTCGAATGGTGGCGCGCCGTTTGCGGCAGCGCTAATTGCGCACGCGCCGTTGATGGGTGGACGGAATCTTCATATCCTCCCGGTATTTGGCCACGGTGCGGCGCGTAACGTTGATGCCCTCGTTTTGAAGCATGGCGGTGACCTGCTCATCGGTAAGGGGCTTGGAGCGATCCTCCTCTTCGATCATTTTCTTCACTCTGCGTTTCAACAGCAGAAGCGGCGTGCCACCGCCCAACGGCCCCTGCACCGCTTCCGAGAAGAAATAGCGGAGTTCAAAGACGCCCTGCGGCGTGTGCACATATTTGCTGGCCACGGCCCGGCTGACGGTGGAGGGATGCACACCCACTTCCTCGGCCACTTCCTTGATCATCATCGGTTTTAGACAATCCAGCCCGTGGCTGAGGAATTCGGTCTGCCGCCGCACAATCGCCTGGCAAACCTTGAGGATGGTTTGCTTGCGCTGTTCGATATTCTTCATCAACTGGATGGCCGACGTGTACCGCTCCCGCACGTAATCCCGCACTTCCTTGGTGGCGCCGTTCTCGCGATCCAGCATCTTGCGGTACTGTGCGTTCAAGCGAAGCTGCGGGACGTCCTCATCGTTCATCTGAATGATGTAATCTTCGCCATCTTTGGTGAAGAAGACGTCCGGCTCCACCACCCGCGCGCCGGCGCCGGAATAACGCAGGCCCGGCCGCGGATTGAGGTGCTGGATCATGTGGACGGCGATCTCGATGTGCTCTACCGGGCGCGCCAGCACCTTGGCAATTTCCTTGTACTGCCGGGTTTCCATCAGGCGCAGGCAACCAGAGACCATCTGCCAGGCCACGCCGCCACGCCCGTTGATGCTTTCAATCTGCAGCAGCAGGCACTCGCGCAGGTTGCGCGCGCCCACTCCGGCCGGATCGAGCGACTGCACCGCCCGCAACCCCTCCGCCACCTGCTCCGCCGTGTGCTCCCCGATGGACGCGATCTCTTCCAAGGATGCCGAAAGGTATCCGTCCTCGTCCAGGTTCCCGATGATGGATTCGGCTGCGTCGCGCGTCACATCGCTGATGATGCTGACGCTCAACTGCGAGCGCAAATAATCGCCCAGCGTCACCGGCGAAGAGAGAAACGTCTCGAACGAGGGCTTTTCCACCGACTCCGCCGCCGGACTCTTGTAGCCGGGGTCCAGATAGTCGTCAAAAAAGCTGCCGAAATCGATTTCGTCGAAGGGGTCCGTGGCCGCCGGCGGCTCCGCCAGCGGATCGTTGACCGCGATCGTGTCATTCTCGGCCACCACCTGAGCGGCCGCCGATTCCTCGGCATCGGGGAACAGGTTGCCGTTTATGGCGCTGCCGCTGGACCCGTCATCCACCGAGTTGGCGTCGCTCAATACCGCGGCTTCCAGAAGTTGCCTATCCGCCGGATCATGCACCTGCTCGGCTTCCAGCAGAGGCAGAAGTTCCTCGGGTGTGATCTCTTCCCCAGGCTCGTTGGTGGATTCTTCAAGTACCGGGTTCTGGACAATCTCTTGTGTAACCATCTCCTTTAGTTCCAGCCGGTTAAGCTGGAGGATGGTTACCATCTGGACAAGCCCGGGAGTCAGGATCTGCTTCTGCGCAACCTTCAGTTGTAATCTGGGCGACAGTAAGCTCATCTGCCCTCTATTCTATCACCGGATTTACGCATTGCCGGGTTCAAACACGCGGCGTTCGTTGCAATTCGAGTGCCGTTTCGCCCGGAACGCCGGGACTAGTGCGCCCGAGCCTAAACATACACCCGCCGTACCCGTGCGCTGATGCTGCAAAGAATATTGTAGGAGATGGTCCCCGCTACTTTAGCGATCTGCTGCGCGTCGATGGAACATTCGCCCTCCGTCCCCAGCAGCGTGACTTCATCGCCCGCGGCCAACGCCATGGTGTGGCTGAGATCGATGGTGGTGAGGTCCATCGAAACCGTGCCCAGGATGGCGGTGAGTTTGCCGTCGGCGATCACCTTCCCGCGATTAGACAGCCGGTGAAATATGCCGTCCGCGTACCCCGCCCCGAGGATGCCGATGCGCATGGCGCGCGCCGCGCGGAAACTGCCGCCATAGCCCACCAGCGCGCCTTCGGGAACTTCCTTCACGGCCAGTAGCTTGGCTTTCCAGGTGAGCGCCGGTTTGACGTCGAGCAGTTGCGGCGGCGCGTCGCCGCGAGCCGGGGAAACGTAGCCGTATAGGGCGTGCCCGGCCCTCACCAAGGTGTGCCAGCCCTCGGTGCGGCCGTACCCGATGGCGTTGGTGCTGGAGGTGTGCACATGCGGCACAGCAATGCCGGCGGCGCGCAGCGCTTCGCAAATGTCGTGGAAGTACGCCAACTGCGTCGCGGTTTGGGCCGAAGTGTAATCCGCCGCGGAGGCGAAGTGGGTCATCAGCCCTTCCATGCGGGCGTGCCCGGTATCGGCGAGTGTCGCCAAAATCTCCGCGGCGCTGGCCCGCGTGCCCAAGCGCCCCATGCCGGAATCGATCTTAAGATGGTACCGGACGGTCTTCCCCGACGCGGCGGCCAGGCGGTCCACGTCGCGGATCTGCGCCAGCGAGTGGATGGCCGGCGTGAGATCGAATTCCACCAGGGCATCGCTTTCGTAGGGCAAAAAGCCGCCCATGACCAGGATCCGCGCGCCGTGGATGCCGCCCCCTCGCAGTTGCACGCCCTCGTCCACCGAACTCACTGCCAGCCACTTGGCGCCCGCGGCGGCAAGCACGCGCGCCACTTCCAGCGCGCCATGCCCGTAGGCGTCCGCCTTGACGACGCCGGCGACCTCCACATGCGGGCCCACCACGGAGCACACATTGCGGAAGTTGCGCGCGATCTGCTCGCGGGAAACCAGAACGTAGGATCGAAAAGGGGCGGGCACTCCCTTTATTGTAAACGGGCCATAGGGGTCCGCCTTGCACGGAGGGGCTGGCTTCAACCTGCCAGGTCCGGGCTCCGCTCGGATGGACAAGGTAGAGCCCCTAACATCTACCGCTCCGGCATCGCCACGAACTTGCCGCTACAGGCGTTCGGCGTGCCGCTGGACGGCGCCCCCGTGACCGTGACACCTTCGCCCGCGACCTTCAAATTCACCGCGCCCGGCCCGAACGTGAGATCGGCGTGCTCGGCGATCACCTTGATGTCCTTCAGGGAATCGAACTGCACGTTGTCGAACGTCATGCCGAGGCGGTGCCCGGCGTCGTACCCTTGCAGCGTGATCTTGCCCGCGCCCTGCACGCGCACGTTCCTGAGCACGATGCCCGTGAACCACGGCAGCTTGTCGCCGGTCTTGCCGAAGTGCGCGTAATCGCTATCCATGTAGATCGGGTTCTTGGTGCCGCGGATACAGACGTCCTCGTACACAACATCGGTCACTTTGCCGCCCTTGCCGGAGTTGGATTTAATGCGGATGCCGTTGTCGGCGCCGTCGATCGAAAGATCCGTCACGCGAATCGTATCTGCTCCGCCATTGGTCTCGCTCCCGATCGACATGCCGTGGCCCGTATAGAAGTGATTGTGCGCGATCGTCATGTGCGAGCAATGGCCGCCCGCCTTGATGGCCACATTGTCGTCGCCCGTGTGGATGTAGCAGTGCGCAATCGTGACGTTCGTCGAAGAGCCCGGGTCGATGCCGTCCGTGTTGCGCGCGTTCTTCGGCGTATCGATCACCACGCCCCACGCGGTGAACCCGTTGCCGCCGCTGTAGGAGACGTGGAAGTTGCCGGAGTTCTTCAGGGCGATACGGTACAGCGTGAAATTGTCGCAGCGGTTGAGCACCAGGATGCGCGGGCAATTCTGGTTGCCGCCCTTGCGCGCCTCCTCGGCCAGTTCCCACCAGGAGACATCCTTGCCGAGGATCTTCGCCCAGCCGCGGCCGTCTATGGCGCCGTCGCCCATCACGCCCGCCCCCTCGACGCCCGTGCCGTTGATCATGGCGCGGCAACCGCGGCCGGCCGGCGAGACGATGCCGCAACTGCCGGGGCGTACTTCGTATACCGTGGCATCGCGCGAGCCGAACAGAATGGTCTTCGCGTCCACCACCAGCGTCACACCGGGCTTGAGGTCGAGCGGTCCGGTGAGGAACGCGTTGCGCGCGCCATCGGCCTTCAGCACGACGGCCTGCCCTTTGGCGCACGTGTCCATCGCTTTCTGGATACGCGCGGTATCGAGCTTGCCTTCGTCCGCACGGACAAGCGTTTTGCCGCCATCGGTCGCAGCGAGTTTCGCCGTCAGCACGGCGCAGCTCGGCGGAATCACCGGCTCTGTGACGTTCCGTGTATCCTGCGCGTGGGCGGCCACAACCGCGGCCCCAATCAGAGCCGCGCGCGTCAGCAAGCGCGAAACAATGGCTGCGATTGCTGGGTTGACAAACGAGAGTGTCTGTCCCACGTCGGTGCGCAAGTGTTGGCGCTCTTGTGGGGCAGGTGCTTTCCCCTGCCAACTCAGTCCCGTCGCGCTGGTGAGCTTCTCAAAGGACATGCTGCCTCCACCCGGACTACAGGAACAACGGTTTGATGTGACGCTCGAAAAGGTTTTCGGTGACATTGCGGGAGATGCTGGGTTCGCAAGTCTCCAGCATCTTGAGGTACTTGCCGCCCATTTTGGCGGCTACCTTGAAGCCCACGTGCAGCAGTTGGCGCAGGTCCGGGTTGAACCCGGGATTCTTCTGGTCGTGACGTAGCGCCGAAGTGAACTGCTGGGAACTCCAGCCGTTCACCACGGCGGGGCCGGGCAGTTTCGCGTAATCGATATCGATCACGGTGGCGTAGGGCTCGCACAGGGCGTCGCGGTTCTCAAATGCCTTGGCATACACCTGCTTCGCCAGGTCCAAACCATCGCCGCCGGCTTCGGC
>JANYJN010000022.1 GCA_025358475.1 Candidatus Solibacter sp. | reverse complement strand
CGCCCCGCCCGCGGCGAATTTGCGTACGAACCCCGGAAACACGCTCTCGTAGCAGATGAACGTGCCGATCTTATGAGTCCCTACCGGCGAAACCACCACCCGGTGGCCCGCCGCGAAATCGCCGATCTCCGTCGAAATCTTGTTGGCAAACCCGAACGGCCACGGCACGAACTCGCCGAACGGCACCAGGTTCACCTTGTCGTACTGGCTCACCGGCTCTCCCTCCGGGGAGACCAGCGCCGCCGAATTCAGTGGCGCCCCGCCGGGCGTATGCGCCACAATACCCAGCAGCACATGCGCCTTCGCAGTGCGCGCCAGATTGTCCACATAACCGCGGAGCACGGGATCTTCGAAGTAGTAGAGCGGCGCCGGAACTTCCGGCCACACGATGATCGAGGGCGGCGATCCCGGTTCGGAAAGCGCCCCGCGTAGCGATAGCATGACCTGCCGCCGCTGCATGGCGTCGATACTGGCAGCGGTCCACTGCTCCGTCTCCGAGATCCTGGGTTGCACCAGCAGCGCCGTCTCGTGCCCGCGCTCTGCCGGCGGCAGTTGGGGCAGTAGCGTCAGAAGCAGCACCGGCGCCAACCAGAGCAGTTCCACCCGCGGCCGCCCGACCACCGCCAGAGCCAGCGCCGCCGCCATCATGGCGAGCACGAACGAAATCCCGTACACTCCGGTGAACGGCGCCACGCGCATCGGGAGCCCCATATCGACGCCGGCGTTGCCCAGCGCCAACCACGCGAAGCCAAGCGGCCCGTGGGTCACTTCCACCGCCACCCACAGCGCCGCTACCGATGGAATCGCCCACCACCGCCGCATCAGGATGCCGGCCAGGGCGCCGAACACACCCAGGTGGAGCGCCTTTATCGCGCAGAACAACAGGAACACCGCCCAGCCTGCCGCGTCCCCCAGTCCGCCGTGAAAGGCGAGTACGAACTGAATCCAGTAGCAGACGCCGAACCAGTACACCACGCCCGCGCTCCAGCCCAACAGGAAGCGGCGCCCCCAGCGAGGTTCGCGCGCCATCGCCACCAACAGTGGGGTCAGCGCCACCGGCGCAAACCAGACGATGGAGAATCCCGGAAAGGTAAAAATGAGCAGCGCCGCCGAACCGAGCGCCAGCAGCCAGTTCAGCACGGCTCCCGCCGGGCTTCCTGGCTGAGGAGATCGGCCATATAGGAACTGCGCACCAGCGGTCCGCTGAACACTGCCTTGAAGCCGAGTGCCAAACCGTACTCGCGATACTCTTCGAACTGCCGCGGTTCCACGAACTCCACTACCGGCAGGTTACGGCGCGTGGGTTGCAGATACTGCCCGATGGTCGCCACGTCCGTGCCCGCCGCGCGCAGATCGCGCAACAGTGTGCGCACTTCGTCGGGCGTCTCGCCCAGCCCCACCATGAATCCCGATTTCGTCAGCACCCCGGCCGCGTAGGAGCGCGCGAACCTTAGCACGTCCAGCGACTGCCGGTAGTCCGCCTGCGGACGGACCCGCGGGTACAGCCGCGGCGCCGTCTCCATGTTGTGATTGAACACGTGCGGGCCCGCGTCCAGCACGCGCGCCACCGCGTCTAGTTTGCCGCAGAAATCCGGCGTGAGCACTTCCACCTGCGCCTCCGGCAAGGCGCGCCGCACCTGGCGAACCGTCTCGGCGAAGTGATGCGACCCGCCATCCTCCAGATCGTCCCGATTCACGCTGGTGATCACCACGTAAGCGAGCTTCATCTCGCCCGCCATCCGCGCCACGTTGGCCGGCTCCTGGGCGTCCAGGTGCACGTCGTGCTTCCGGGAATTCAGCTTTTGCACGCTGCAAAATCCGCAGCCGCGCGTGCATCGCTCGCCCAGAATCATGAAGGTGGCCGCGCCACGGTGAAAGCATTCGTGGATGTTCGGGCAGCGCGCCTCTTCGCACACCGTGTGCAAATTCCGTTCGCGCAGGCCGCGTTTCAGATGATTCAGCGATTCGAAGTGGGTCTTGCTACGCCGCGCCCACTCGGGAAGGCGAGGCCGCGCGGGCCCGGCCGGCGCGCCGCCGCCAATCTGTACCAGCGAATCAATCACGCCTATACCGTACGGGCCGGAATCCGGCGTTCTCCAACTCCGTCTTGGCCCGGCCGTAGGAGGGTGTGTCGCTATATGGCCCCACCAGCACGCGCGTCAGGTTGCTCGTCCCCTGGGTCAGCGAAACCGGAAAGCCTTTGTCCTTGAGCGTCTGCCGTATCGCCTCCGCCACTTCCGGTTTCACCGCGATCGCCTGCCAGAACGATCCCGGCGGCAATTCCGACGCGGCCACGACGCCCGTGGTTGCCGGCGCCGCGGCGGCCTTCTCGCCGGTGGCCGGCTGCGACGCTCGCGCCGGCTGGGTCGCTGGCTGGGTTGCTGGCCGGGTCGTGGGCTGGGTTGTGGGCTGGGTCGTGGGCTGGGTCGTGGGCTGCGGGGCGGCCCCCGATGCGGAGTCGAATGGCGGCTGCTGGCCCGTGGCGGCATCGGGCGCCGCGGGCGTGGACGGCACGGGAGCCGGAGTCAACGGCGATGCCGGTTGCGGGCGCGAATCCGCCGCCGCCGTGTTTGCAGACGTGCTCAACGAACCGCTTTCCGAGGCCAGTTTGGCCGGGCGCTGGGTGTTCTGTCCCACCACATACCCCATGGCGAACGCCACCGCGAACAGCAGTACCACAATAAAAAACCCGCTCAACAGTTGTTTGTTGCCGACTACCAGTTCGAACTCGCCGGTCTCGTTGTTTCTCATGTCTTAGGAGTTTCCGTGCCGGGCGTCCCGCCGCTCCCCACTCGTTCCAGAGCTCGCCCCAAAGAAGTTAGTATATCGAGTGGAAGCGGGAAAACGATGGTGGTATTCTTCTCCGCCCCGATCTCCACCAACGTCTGCAGGTAGCGCAACTGCATCGCAGCCGGTTGCTTCTGCAGCACCTCCGCCGCCATGGCCAGCTTCTCTGACGCCGTGTACTCGCCTTCCGCGTGAATGATCTTGGCGCGCCGCTCGCGCTCGGCTTCCGCCTGCCGCGCCAGCACGCGGATCATCTGCTCCGCCAGGTCCACCTGCTTGACCTCCACCATGGTCACCTTCACCCCCCACGGCGCAGTGTGTTGGTCCAGAATCGATTGCAGCCGCACATTCAGCTTCTCCCGCTGCCCCAAAAGCCCATCCAGTTCCACTTCGCCCAGCACGGAGCGCAGCGTGGTTTGCGCTAACTGCGACGTCGCGTAGAGGAAGTTTGTCACCTCCACCACCGCCAGCCGCGGATCGATCACCCGGAAGTAGATTACCGCGTTCACCTTCACGGTGACGTTATCGCGCGTCACCACATCCTGCGCCGGCACCTCGAGCGTGTCGATGCGCAGCGAAACCCGCACCATCCGGTCCACCGGCGCGAAAACAAAGATCAGCCCCGGGCCCTTGGGTTGGCTCAGCAGCCGCCCCAGCCGGAAAATCACCCCGCGCTCGTACTCGCGCAAAATCTTGATGGAGTTCAGCAGCCAGATTCCTACGATCATCACGAAGATCAACAGTACCGGACTCAGGTCGTTCATGTTCGTCTCCTTTATCCCGCGGGCTCCACCGTCAGTTTCAACCGGTCGATGGCCGTCACTTTCACGCGTGCCCCCGCGGCCACCGGGCGCACCGCCACCGCATCCCAATACTCGCCGTGGACGAATACCTTGCCCTCGGGCGCCAATTCGGTCAACGCCTCGCCGATCTGCCCGATCATGCCTTCGCCCCCGGTCTCCACCTTATTCCGCCGCGCGCGCGCCGCGATGGTCAACAGAAACATCGTGATCGCCGAAAACGGCAGCGCCACCGCCAGCGCCGTGCTCCAGTGAATGCGAAATTCCGGCGCCGGGCTATCGATCAGCATCACCGCGCCCAACACCATCGCCAGAGCGCCGCCCGCTCCCAAAATTCCATGCGAGGTAAACTTCACCTCCAGCACGAAGAGCGTGAACGCTAGTGCCAATAGCGCCGCCCCCAGCCAGTTTATCGGCAGAACCGACATCGCCGATAGGCCCAGCAGTACCATAATGCCGCCCAACACTCCTGGCGCGATCAGCCCGGGCGAGGTAAACTCCACGTAAATACCCAACGCGCCGATCACCAGTAGTACCAGCGCGATGTTGGGGTCCGCGATGGCCGAGACTATCTTTTCGCGCAACGTGAGCCGGTACTCCACAATTTCCGCGCCCGCCGTGTGCAGCGTGGTCACCGTGCCGTCCAACCGCGTCACCACCCGCCCGTCCAGTGCCGCCAGCAGTTGCCGCTCGTTCGGCGCCACCAAATCCACCAGCTTCCGCTCCAGCGCCTCGCGGTCAGTGAACGATTTGCTTTCCAGCACCGCCGTCTCCGCCAGAGCGCTGTTGCGCCCGCGCTTGCCGCAGATGCTCCGCAGGTATGCCGCCGCGTCGTTCTCCACTTTCTGCTTCATCACGGCATCCATCTCGGCGCCCAGCAGGACGGGATGCGCCGCCCCCGTCGCCGTCCCAGGCGCCATCGCCGCAATGTCGCCCGCCTCCAGCAGAAAGAATCCGGCCGACGCCGCACGCCCTCCGCTGGGCGCCACATAGGTCACCACCGGAACCGGTGAGGCGAGCATTTTTTCGATGGTGGCGCGCATCGCGTCCATCAATCCGCCCGGAGTGTTCAGGCGCACCAGGACCAGCGAGGCATTTCCCTTCCTGGCTTGTGCCAGCGCACCGCCCATAATTTCAGCGGTGATGGGATGCACCATCCCGTTCACGTCCACTACGATGACCTTGGGGACCGCACAAAGGGCCTGTGCGGCCAACGCCAAACTCAGTGTCAAACCCGCGCGCAGTTCCACAATCTACCCCAATATACACCTATCGGATCAGCCCGTCTGAAAACACCGCAAGCCCTCGCAACACACCCGCCTTGACTATGCCCGCCCCGCACCTGCTGGAAAACCCACCAATCGTAATTCAACCGATACAAAGTTTTGATGCAAATGTAATCACCAGTCAACTAAAATAGAAGGTTAAGGATCCTGTTGTGAGAAGAGGAGAATAACTATATGGCAAGAAAACAAGCTTCCGAAAATAAAGTAGTACTGTCCTCATCCGCCGCACCGGCCCGTCATAAGCCCGTAGCCCCTAAGCGCGCCGCCCGTCCTGCTGCCGTAGAAGCTTCCAATGCACCTGCGTCCGAACCGGAAACCCTGCCAACGCCGGCCGCCCACGTGGTCGCGCCCGCCGGATCTTTCCAGCACACTGCGGCCAGTCTGGCGTATTCCTATTGGGAAGCCCGCGGATGTCAGGGCGGCTCCCCCGAAGCAGACTGGCTCCGTGCCGAGCAGGAACTCCGTGCCGCTTACACCGTCAAGTAGTTCTCCGCTTATTTGTACTTTCTCAGAACGGCCAGCAGCCGCCCCTGAATCTGCACATCCCTGGCAGGAACCAATATCGGTTTGATGGCTGCGTTGGCCGGTTGCAGGCGAATTGTGTCTCCCGCTTCGCGGTAGAAGCGTTTCAGCGTCGCCTCGCTGCCCGCCACCAACGCCACTACAATATCTCCGTCCCGCACCTCCGCGACCCGCTCCAGCAGGATCATATCGCCATCGCAGATATGGTCGTCGATCATTGAGTCGCCGCGTACCTCCAGGGCGTACGTGTCGCCGTTACCCGTGAAATCCGCGAAGTGCAGCACCTCGTGCTGCTCTACGGCTTCCAGCGGCGCGCCCGCCGCGATCCGCCCCAGCAGCGGAATTTCCGTGACTGCCGCCTTGGGACGCCGCTGCTCCTGCACGTACCTCTGCGTCAGTTCCAGCGACCGGCTCTGGTTGAACCCGCGTTTCAGGTAGTTCTTGGCCTCAAGCATCGAGATATGCTTGTGTACCGTTGCCAGCGACGCCAGGTCGAGCCCGCGGGCGATCTCTTCAAAGCTCGGGCAGTAGCCATTTTCGTCCACAAAATTGGCGATGAAATCCAGTACCTCCTTCTGCCGCTTCGTCAGTGCCATCGAAACTCCTTGCCACCATTGTGGGCGAACAAAAAGTGAAAATCAAGCGAAATCCCTAAACAGCTCAGCACCCCCTTCAGCCCGAGGCCCCTGGACTCAATAGCTTCCCTTGCCGGCGTAGCAAAACGCAGCCGCCGAGCGTTCCCGAGCCGCGCCGGCACTCCACACGAGATCGGATGGCAAGCGCCCCGTGGCCAGCCGCAACGCCTCCTCGGCGACGATTGCGGGCTGCGGGAAACACTGCATCCAGATCGCCCCCGGGGTCCGGCGCGCGAAGCCGATCAACTGATCGGTAGGCGCCGCGCGCTCCACGAATTGAGCCTGCTTCTTGGTCCACAAATACGCGGTGTTGTGCAGCAATATCAGGGCGAGCAGCGCGGCGGCTCCCCGCCGTCCCTCATACTTTGCCATCGCGAGCCCCACCACGAACGCCAGTCCCGCGCTTGCCAGGTAAACCTGCCGGCTCGGAATCTGCGTGGAATAGGTCAGGAAGCTGTACGGCACAAGAGCGATTCCTATCCAGGCCAGCGCCGCCATGGCTCCGCGCCGCAACCGCGCGTCGCCGAAGACGAAGAGCAACGCCACGGCGGGCCACCCCCAGATCCACAGCAGGCGCGAAAAGCTGTGCGGCCAGGTCAGCCAGAACGGCGCATACAGCGAAAAGCTGCCGTCCGTGAAGCGGAATGAATTGGATCGGCTCTCGGCGATCGAGGCCAGCCCCAACAGCACCAGGGCCAGATGCGGTGCCAATCGCGGCAACCGGCGGCGCCACTCCGCTAGGTCCACCACCAGCACGAACAGCGGCAGCAGGAAAATGGCCGACTCCTTGGAAAGCAGGGCGAGAGCGAATAGCACCACCCCCGCCAGTTCCTTCAGCCACGCCGGTCGGGCCGAATCCGACGCGCTTTGCCAGCACCATAGGGACGCCATTCCGAAGAGGAACATCAACAGCTCATTGATCGCCGAAAACCACATCACCGCTTCCTGGTGGCCCTCGTGAACCGCGAAGAAGGCGGCGGCCCAGAATGCGGCCGGACGCATGCGCGGCCACGCAGCCGCCACGAAAAACACCAGCCACGTGTTAGCGATGTGCAGCGCCAGGCTGGCGGCGTGATAGACCGGCGGAGTGAGCCCGGCCACGCCCCAGAGCCCGTACATGGCCCAGTAACTGGTGGCGCGTAGACGGAACTGCGCATCGTGCAGCAGCGTGCCGAACCCGGCCGGCGCTCCGTATGCGAGCGCCTGCGAGAGGTTCGGGTAGTCGTCGGCGATCAGCGGGATGGTGAGCGATGGGGCGTAGGCTACCAGCGCCATGGCAGCCAGAAACAGCAACTGCCAACCGAGCCGGCGAGGCGGATGGAGAGGCAAGATACCAGTTTAGTGCTATCGCCGATGGCTAGGCGCCCGCGGCCGCGAACCGGGATTCTCCACGCCTCCGTTTTATCGGCGTCATGAGCAATTTATGCCACGCTACTTCTGGCCGTAGTAGGCGGCGGGGCCGTGCTTGCGGAAGTGGTGTTTATCCCGCAGCGCTTCGGAAATCGGCCGGGCCACGGGGTTGATGGTGACGGTCTGCCAGGCCATGGCGGCGATCTCTTCCACGATGGCGGCCAGGTGCGCAGCCTCCGTCACCGTCTTGCCCCAGCAAAAAGGGGCGTGGCCGGAGACCAGGCAGGCGGGGCAGCCCAGCGGGTCGATGCCTTTGATCCGCGCGATAATGGCCGCGCCGGTGTTGGCCTCGTACCCGGTCTCAATCTCTTCCCGCGAAAGTTGGGCCGTGATCGGGATCTCGCCGTGGAAATAGTCCGCATGCGTGGTGCCAAAGCAGGGGATCTCGCGATTGGCCTGCGCCCAGGCGGTGGCGTGGCGCGAGTGGGTATGCACCACGCCCCCGATTTCGGGGAACGCGCGGTAGAGCGCGACATGTGTGGCCAGGTCCGAAGATGGACGCAGCGAGCCTTCCACCGGGTTGCCCTCCAGGTCCGTGATCACCATGTCGGCGGCCCTCATCTTGTCGTAGGGCACACCGCTGGGCTTGATCACGCACAGGCCGTGCTCGCGCGACACCGCGCTGGCATTGCCGAACGTAAAGATCACCAGTCCGCGGCGAACCAGTTCGAGATTGGCTTCCAGAACTTCCGTGCGCAGGGCTTCCAACATTATTTTCCTCCTCTGGCTTGTGCCGCGATGCGGCGTAATTCGGGCAGCACGTCGCCCGTCTCCACGCCGGGTGAAGTGCGCTGCCCAAAAGCGAAATACAGCTTGCGGTAGAGCGCGAACAGTTCCTGGCTGGCGGCCGCCTGCACGGGATCGGGTTCGATGGTCAGGAAGCCGGGGCAAAGTTGGTCCTGCGCGGCCTCGATGGTGGGGAAGGCGCCGGCCGCCATGAAGGCGAAGATGGCCGAGCCCAGGCTGGTGACATCGCCTTTGGGCACCAGGATCGGTTTGCCCATCACGTTGGCGTACACCTGGTTGAGTACCGCATTCTTCTGCGGAATGCCCCCGCCGTTGATGATGCGCCGCACCGGAACTCCGTGCTCTTCCATGCGCTCCAGGATCACGCGCGTGTGGAACGCAGTGCCTTCGATGGCGGCGTAGAGTTCGTCCTGCGCCGTGGTGGACAGCCGCCAGCCGAGGGTGATGCCGCTCAGCTCGGGATTGACCAGGACGGTGCGGTCGCCATTGTCCCAGGTGAGGCGGAGCAAGCCGGTTTCGCCGGCGCGGTAATGTTCCAGGCCTTTCGAGAGCTCGGCCACCGAGGTGGCGGCGCGCCGCGCGATGGCTTCAAAGATGTCACCGGTGGCGGAAAGTCCCGCTTCGATCCCGGTGTAGCCGGGATGGATGGAGCCTTCCACCACACCGCAGACGCCGGGAATCAGACTGGGCTTGTCGCTAATCGCCATGATGCAGGTGGACGTGCCCACCACGTTGACCACGTCGCCTATGCGGACGCCGGCGCCGATGGCGTCCCAGTGGGCGTCGAATGCGCCGGTGGGAATGGGAATTCCGGCGCGCAGGCCCAGGCGCACGGCCCACTCCTCGCTGAGGTGTCCGGCGATCTTGTCGCTGGTGGCGTAGCGCCCGCCCAGTTGCGCCCGGACGCCGGAGAGCCCCGGGTCGAGCCCGCTCAGGAACTCTTCCGGAGGCAGCCCGCCGAGAGAGCTGTTCCACATCCATTTGTGGCCCATGGCGCAGATGCTGCGCGATACCAGCGCGGGGTCGGTGATGCCGCAGAGTGCGGCGGCCACCATATCGCAGTGTTCCAACGCGGTGGCGAAGCGCGCGCGCTTATCGGCGTTGTGGCGCAGCCAGTGGAGCAGCTTGGCGAAGCCCCATTCGCTCGAGTAGATGCCGCCGCACCAGTCGATGGCTTCCAGATTGGCGGCGTGCGCGGCGGTCGTGATCTCGGCGGCTTCCCGCCAGGCGCGGTGGTCGCACCAGAGATAGTAATCGTCGATAGGCTGAAGGTGGGCGTCCACCGGGATCACACTGGAGCCAGTGGTATCTAGCGCGATGGCCTCAATGGCATGGCCGTCGATACCGGCGTTCTCGATGGCTTTACGCATCGCCTGCGCCAGCGCGGTCATATGGTCGGCATGGCTTTGCGTGGCGTAGTCCGGGTCTTCCTTCTTTCGCAGCAGCGGGTACGCGGCCGTGCCGGCGCCGAGACGGCCCTGGACAGAGTCGAAGATCGAAACGCGAACGCTGAGGGTGCCGAAATCTACTCCGGCGACAATGCTCATGTGAAAAGATCTCCTTGCATGCGATCAGGATCGGTGAAACAGCCACTATAACAAGCTGCAAGCGCTTACGAAATACTGCCCGTGCTGGCCTCGCTACTTATCTGCCGCCCAATCGAGAGAAGCCTCCCATCCGAGGCGCGAACGTGAGGCAGCGTTTGCCGCAATTCCAACGCTCCCTCACGGTCGCGCCTCTGACTGGCTTCTCCCGGCCCCACTACTTATCTGCCGCGCCGGCCCATGATGGGTTCGGGCACGGGGGGCGCTGTAGGTGGAACCTCTTCTTCCACTGGCTTCTTTGGCTTGCGGTTGAGAATCTCGCTGATGAACTCCTCGCGCGCTTTGGCGTACTTCGGAGTGCCGGGCTTAGGTTCGATGGTCGCCCATTCTTCCGGAGTGATCTCCTGGACGGTGACGGCAAACTTCTGGAAGTGGTTGCGCAGCCTTTCCTGCACCGGTCTCAGGGCGGAGTGGTAAAGCACGAACAGGACGTCTTCCGGGGCGGCGGCAACCGCGATGTGGTAGACATGCGAAGGTTTACGAACCCGCGGGGCGTGCAGCGCGGCCTCCAGTTTCCTGGCGCGAGCCTCCACCTTTTGCCACTGGTCGATATCGCTCTTGGGCATGTCGGTCGCCTTGATCAGCGCCTGCTTGTCCTTGGGCGTGAGCTTCTCGGTAAGGCAGTAGAGGAAAGTTCCAAAGCGCGCCGCGCGCCAACGTGCGTCCTCCGGGAGGACGCGAATGGCCTTCTCGTACCTGGCCAGCCCGTGCAAGTTCAGTTTGGCGGCCAGCGCGGGTGAGAAGAGCGCCAGCAGACCGGCTTCTTCCAGGCCTTTGAAGATCTCCGTGGGGCTGTCTTCGCCAGAGATCCGCTTCAGTTCGTCGCCCAGGGCGCGCGCCGTAATGTGCTTTTCCACTTCGGCCTCGTGCGCGTTGGCGATCTGCATCTGGGTACGCTCTTCGACGAAGTAACCCAGGCGGACGCGGTAGCGGACGAGGCGCAGCAGGCGCGAGGGATCGTCGTAGAAGCCGTAAGTGCTGACCGCGCGCAACTCCTTGCGCTCGATATCGGCCAGGCCGTTCATGGGGTCCAGCAGCAGGCCGCGGGAAGCGCGGTTAAGCGAAAGCGCGACGGCGTTGCAGGTGAAGTCGCGGCCGCGCAAATCCTCCTGAATGGTGGCCGGGGTGACCTGCGGTTTGGCGCCGGCGCGGG
>JANYJN010000021.1 GCA_025358475.1 Candidatus Solibacter sp. | reverse complement strand
CACGCGGACGCCCAGGACTGTTCTAGTCTGGTAAGGATGGCTGCACGCTCAACCGGCAAGGACAACGCGCCCCACCCGAAGAAGACCCAGACCCCGGCGGTGGATCTCCACGATCCCAGTCTTTACGTCAACCGCGAGCTCGGCTTGCTGAGCTTTCAGTGGCGTGTGCTGGAAGAGGCGCAGGACGCCACCAATCCGCTGCTGGAACGCGTCAAGTTTCTGGCCATCGTGGGCTCCAACTTGAATGAGTTCTTCATGGTCCGCGTGGCCAGCCTGAATGCGCAGTTGGACGCGGGCATCGCCGAATTCGGCCCGGACCGGATGAGCCCGAGCGCGCAACTGGTGGCCATCCGGCGCGAGGTGAAGCGGTTGGTGGAAGCGGCCCACCATTGCCTGGAAAAGGAACTCAGGCCCGCGCTGGCCGCGGAGGGCATCCACGTGGTCCCCTACTACGAGCTCAACGCCAAGCAATTGCAGGTGTGCCAGCGCTATTTTGCGGAGATCATTTTTCCGATACTCACGCCGCTGGCGTTCGACCCCGGACGGCCGTTTCCGCACATCTCTAACCTGAGCCTGAACCTGGCTGTGCTGATCCAGGACACGGGTGGCGACGAGCGATTCGCGCGCGTCAAAGTGCCCGACTCGCTACCGGCGCTAGTGCCCTTGACGCGCATGCACGCCGCTTCCAACAAGCGCTCCCACACGCGCCGCCAGGAATCCTACGTCTGGATTGAAGAGGTGATAGCGGCCAATCTGGACGCCCTGTTCCCCGGCATGAAGATCATGGAGGCGCACCCGTTCCACGTGACGCGCGACGCCGATATCGCCATCAAGGAACTGGAAGCCGAAGATTTGTTGGAAACCATCGAGGAGGGCGTGCGGCAGCGCAAGTTCGGCAGCGTGGTGCGCTTGCAGGTGAATCAGGAGATGCCGCAGCACATCCTGCGGATACTCAAGTCCAATCTCGAACTGGAAAGCGGCGAGGTCTACCGGAGCAAGGGGCTGCTGGGGATGAGCCGGCTGGTGGCCCTGGCGCAGATCGACCGCCCCGACCTGAAGTACCAGCCCTTCCTGCCGACTTCGCCTCCGGAACTGAAGCCCACTTCGGATGAAGAGGACATGTTCACGCTGATACGGCGGCACGACATCCTGCTGCACCACCCGTTCCAATCTTTTCAGCCGGTGGTGGATTTCCTGCGCCAGGCGGCACGCGATCCCGAGGTGCTGGCGATCAAAGTGGTGCTCTACCGGGTGGGGCGCAATTCGCCGGTGGTGGAAGCGCTGCTGGAGGCCATCGAGGAAGGCAAGCAGGTGGCGGCCCTGATGGAGCTCAAGGCGCGCTTCGACGAAGAGAGCAACATCGAGTGGGCCAAGACGCTGGAAAAAGCCGGCTGCCATGTGGTCTACGGCTTGCTGGGATTGAAGATTCATTGCAAGGCGGCCATGGTGCTGCGCCGGGAGGGAGACGCGATCCAGCCCTATTTGCACCTGGCCACGGGCAACTACAACGTGCTGACCGCGCACCTCTACACCGATATAGGTTTGTTCACCTGCCATCCGGAGATTGCCGCCGACACGATTGATCTGTTCAACTTTCTGACCGGCTACTCGGCCAAGCGCGATTATTTGAAGCTGCTGGTGGGGCCGGTCAACCTGCGCGAGCGCATCGAGGCACTGATCCAACGCGAGATCCAGCAGCATGCCAAGGACGGCAAAGGCCACCTGGTTTTCAAAATGAACGCGCTGGTGGATCCCAAGGTGATCCGCTGTCTTTATCGCGCCTCGCAGGCGGGCATTCGCATCGATCTGCTGGTGCGCGGCATCTGCTGCCTGCGGCCGGGGGTTGCGGGCGTGAGCGAGACGATTCGCGTGACCAGCATCGTGGGCCGGTTCCTGGAGCACAGCCGCATCTTCTATTTCCGCAACGGCGGCAAGGAGGAAGTCTACCTGGGGAGCGCGGACCTGATGCCGCGCAATCTCAACCGCCGCGTGGAGATGCTCTTCCCGGTGGAAGATGAGGAGTTGATGCGGCGCATCCGCGACGAGATTCTGGCGGAGTACCTGATGGACAACGTCAAGGCGCGCCGCATGATGCCGGACGGCACTTACAAGCGCGCGGGGCGGGGGGACGGGCAGGTGGCGCTCAACAGTCAGGAGATCCTGATGGGCGTGGTGCCGCGCGGGCGGAAGAAGACGCGCCTGGTGTGGTAGCGGGGTAGGACAGACGATCGCCTTTTTTTATGTGGTGGGATGCGAGGGGCTGATAGCGCCCCCCCAGCAGCGGGACGAGGGCGTCCCGCGCGGACCGGGGGGTCCGCCCCACCAAGGCAGCAGCGGGGCGTCCGTCCCCAGAGGGGACCCCAGGACCGGGGGGGGCAGGCCCAGATCCGGGCGATTATGCCAGGTCGAAGAGTATCACTTCGGTGTTGGGATCGACGCCGGCAAATGTTACGGCAGACTCGGCGGTGAGGGCCGCCGCGTCGCCGGTGGCGAGGGGTTGGCCGTTCACCTTGGCTGCGCCGCGGACCAGATGTACCCAGGCTTGGCGACCCGGCTGCAAGCGGTGGGTGAGCTCCCCTCCGGCCTCCACCTGGCCGATCAGGACCTGCACATCCTGGTGAATTTTCAGCGGGCCGCCGCCTTCGGGGGATGCCACCAGCACCAGCTTGCCGAGCTTCTGTTCCTCGGTGAGGCTTAATTGCCGGTAGCTGGGCTGCAAGCCGTTGGCTGCCGGTTCCAGCCAGATTTGGAGGAAGTGCACCGGCTCGGTGGGAGACCCGTTGAACTCGCTGTGCACGATTCCGGTTCCGGCCGAGATGCGCTGCAGGTCATTGGCGTACAGTGTTTCGACATTACCCATGCTGTCCTTGTGGGCGAGGGCGCCAGAGAGGACGTAGGTGAGAATCTCCATGTCTTCGTGCCCGTGGGAGCCGAATCCTTTCCCTGGGCTGACGCGGTCTTCATTGATCACGCGCAGGGCTCCGAAACCCATGTGTTCAGGGTCGTAGTAACCCGCGAAGGAAAACGTGTGGGAAGTGTCCAGCCAGCCGTGATTGGCGTGGCCGCGTTGGGTGCTCTTGCGAATGGCGATCATGACGATGCTCCTTCATGCTGCTGCTTGTTCCCGGCGTGCGGCGGCGTGTGCCAGCTGAGCCGGCCAGCACCAGGATCTTCGGGTGATGCGCTGCGTTTTTGACGTAGCTCGTCTTCAAGATATATGATGTCGAGGGATTATTTTGGATTCAGAGCACACCTGGAGGAACTTCGCGACTCGGAAAAGAGCCCAGAGAACTCAGGCTGCTGATGGTTCGTGTACCGGCCCCTGTCTGATACGATGAAAGTTTCCCCTTTCCTATATGGCGCTGCGCTTCTACAACACGTTGTCTCAGCAGGTGGAGGTATTCACACCGGCGAGCGAGAACACCGTCCGCATGTACACCTGCGGACCCACGGTTTACGATTTTGCCCACATTGGCAACTTCCGCACCTTCACGTTTGTGGACCTGCTGCGCAAATGTTTGCGCGCCAACGGTTTCCAGTTAAACCACGTGATGAACATCACCGACGTGGACGACAAGATCATTCGCAACGCCGTGGCCGCTCACCAATCGCTGGCCGAGTACACGAAGATTTATACGGAAGCCTTCCTGGAAGATTGCGCCGCGTTGCGGCTGGAGCGCCCGGAACGGCTGGCGCCGGCGACGGAGCACATCCCCGAGATGGTGGCCGCCATCGAGCAATTGGGCGCTGGCCACCATACCTATTCGACGGAGGGCTCGACCTATTTCAAGATCGCCACCTTCCCCACGTACGGCAAGCTTTCGCACAACGATTTCAGCGGCAATCTGGCCGGCGCGCGGGTGGATGTAGACGAGTACGAGAAGGCCGATGCGCGCGATTTTGCGCTCTGGAAGACACCTAAGGAGGACGAGCCCTTTTGGGAAAGCGCCCTCGGTCCGGGGCGTCCCGGCTGGCACATTGAGTGCTCCGTCATGGCCATCAAGTACCTGGGGGAGACGCTGGATATCCACGCGGGCGGCGTCGATTTGATCTTCCCGCACCACGAAAACGAGATTGCGCAATCGGAATCGCTGACCGGCAAACCGTTCTCGCGCTTCTGGCTCCACGCCGAGTTTCTCATGGTGGAGGGGCAGAAGATGTCGAAATCGCTGGGCAACTACTATACGCTCCGCGACCTGGTGGCGAAGGGGCATGCGCCCGAATCCATCCGCTATCTACTGGCGTCGGTGCCCTACCGCAGGGCGCTCAACTTCACGCTGGACGGCCTGAAATCCGCCGCCATTGCGATCCACCGGCTGCGCAATTTCAAACTGCGCCTGGAGACCGACCGCTTCGCCGAAGGGCTGAACCAGCAACTGTTGGCGCGCACCGCGCAAGCATCGGAGGCATTCACCGAGAGCCTCAACGACGATCTGAATACGGCCGAAGCCCTGGCGGCGGTCTTCGAGTTTGTGCGCGATGCCAATAGCGCCATGGATGCGGGCGAGTTCCGCGCCGGCAACGCCCCGGCAGGGCTCGCGTTTCTGGGCCTCTTCGATTCCATCTTCAAGGTGCTGGAGCCGAGCGCTACGGCCGGCGGCTTGTCCGATGCCGGGATTGAAGCGCTGATTGCGGAGCGCACGGCGGCCAAGAAGGCCCGCGACTTCGGCCTCTCCGACCGGATTCGGGACCAGCTAATGGAGCAGGGCATCATCCTGGAAGACACGAAGAGCGGCGTGCGCTGGAAGAGGAAGTAGGGCTTGAAGATTCACACCAAGGCCGTGCATTCCGGCGACCGCAAGCCTGCCGGCGCGCACGTTCCCGTTACCACGCCGATTCACACCGCGACCAGCTATTTCTACGAGTCCATGGCGCAGTTGGACCGCGTCTTCGCCGATGAGGAGAAGGGCTATTGCTACGCGCGCTACGACAACCCGTCGGCGGCGGCGCTGGAAGAACTGATGTGCGCGCTGGAAGGCGGCGATGCGGCGCTGGCCTGCGCGTCCGGCATGGCGGCGCTGCACACGGCTATCCTCAGCGCGCTCACCGACCGCCGCCGCTCGATTGTGGCGGCCAGTGCCATGTACGGCGCTACGGTCGGCCTTTTGATGAACGTGTTCGAGCCGTTGGGGGTGAGCGTCCGCTTCGCCGACATCTGCGATCTGGCCAGTTTGCGCGCCGTGGTGGCGGAGGCGCAGCCGGGGTGCATCGTGATGGAGAGCATTTCGAACCCGCTGCTGCGGGTGGGAGAGATCGATGAAATCGCCGCCATCGCGGAGCAGGTGGGAGCGGCGCTGGTGGTGGACAACACGTTCGCGACGCCGCTATTGGCGCGGCCATTGGAATTAGGCGCGCACTTCAGCGTGCACAGCGTATCCAAATATCTGGCCGGCCACGGCGACGTGTTGGGGGGCGTGGTGGTGACGCTTCAACCGCACGCCGATTCGCTGCGCGCGCTGGGCCGCACCATCGGCCCCGTGTTGGGCCCGTTTGAATGTTACCTGACCATGCGCGGCATCAAGACCTTCCCGCTGCGCATGGAAAGGCAGTGCGCCAACGCCTGCCAGGTGGCGAGTTGGCTAGGGGCGCATCCGCGGGTGGAGCGGGTCTACTTCACAGGCGATGCGCAGCATCCCGATGCGGCTACGATCCGGCGGCAGTTCCCGGCGAGCCTGTACGGCGCCATGGTCAGCTTCGAGATTCGCGATGCGGGGCGGGAAGAGGTGTTCCGGTTTATGGATGCGTTGAAGATGGTGGTGCGCGCCACGTCATTGGGAGACGTGCACTCCATGATGCTTTATCCGGTGATGAGCTCGCACCGCGAACTTTCGAAGAAGCATCGCCAGCGCATGGGAATTCGGGACAACCTGGTGCGGCTCTCGGTGGGCATCGAGGCGTGCGAAGACATCCTCGCAGATTTGGAACAGGCGCTGGCTTTAGGGTAGCTTGGTGGATTGGCGCGCCACCAGTTGCCAGCCGCTGGGGCCTTTGAGCCACACTTGCAAGACACTGAGATGGACCGTATTGGGTCCGCTGGCGGTCTGGCTGACGAATTCGACAGGCCCCTTCAGCAGCGCGGTATCCCCGTAGACGCGAACGGTGGTCTCGCCGAACGTGATGGATAGCGTGTTACCGGGCGACTTCAGGATGTCGGTTTTGGTTTGGGTTTTGCCATCCGAATGGCTGTAGGTAAGGTCAGGATGGAGCAGACGGTTAAGCGCCGCCGCATCCTTCGTCAACATCGCCTGTTTCCACGATTCCGTCGCCGCCAGTACGTCGGCCTTCGGGTCGGCGGCGGAGAGCGACGCGGCGGTCGCCAATAAGAGAAGCCATTTGAGCATAGGCTTCCAGCTTAATGCAGATCACCCGGCGGGATAAGTTGCTCAAGACGGCCCGGGGGGCGTCATGACGAATGATGAAAATGCCGATGCACACCAGAGAACGCTCTTTCACGGCCGGGGCTCGGATTGACGCGGCCGCGGCTTGGATTGACGCGGGCGCGGCCCGAAGCGCCATGGGGCGCATCGAGAAGTCCCTTTCGATTACTCTGGACGATTGGGCGGCGCGTTATCATGAAGCAGTCCATGACCTCCCTCCGGGACCTGCTGCGCCAGAACCGTAATTACCGCTACACGTGGATGGCCCAGGTGGTCAGCGAGGTGGGCGACTACTTCAACAACATCGCCGTGTTCGCGCTGGTCATGGAGAAATCCGGCTCGGGCCTGGTGGTCACGGGCGTGATGCTGGCGCGGGCCATTCCGGCGGTGCTGGCCGGTCCGGTGGCCGGCGTGCTGCTGGACCGGCTGGACCGCAAGCGGATCATGATCTGTAGCGACCTGGTGCGCGCCCTGATCGCGCTGGGCTTCGTGCTGACCGTCCATCAGCCGCGGCCCTGGCTGCTCTACGTGCTGAGCGCCGGGCTGATGTTCGCGTCGCCGTTTTTCAGCGCCGGGCGGGCCGCCATTCTGCCCACTATTGCGAACCGGGACGAGCTGCACGCCGCCAACTCGCTGACCCAGACTACGCAGTGGGCCACGCTGACGGCGGGCACGCTGCTGGCCGGGTATAGCGCGGCCTGGCTGGGCTACCGCTGGGCATTCGTACTGAATTCGCTGTCGTTTGTGTTCTCGGCGTGGGCCATCTGGCAGATTTCCGTCCCCGGCGGCTTCCGCGTGCAGCGCGCGGCCACGGCCCCGGCTACGCACCCGTGGCACGAATACCGCGCGGGGCTTGCCTACATGCGCGGGGTCCCGCTGATGATGGGCATGGCGATGATCTCGGTGGGCTGGAGCCTGGGTGGAGGCGCCGCGCAGATTCTGTTCGCGCTATTTGGCGAGCAGGTGTTCCACCGCGGCCCGAGCGGCATCGGGTCCATCTGGGGGTTCGCCGGTATTGGTCTGTTGCTTGGCGGTGCCATCGGCCACGTCGCCGGCCGCAGGGTGGGCTTTGCGGGCTACAAGCGGACGGTGACCATCTCCTACCTGTTGCACGGCGCGGCATACATGCTGTTCAGCCAGGTGGAATCCTACGCCGCGGCGCTAGTGTTTATGATGCTCTCGCGCGTCGGCATGGCGGTGACCAGCGTGCTCAACAACGCGCAACTGCTGCGCCACACGCCGGACGAGTTCCGCGGGCGGGTGTTCAGCACCATGGAATCCATCCGCTGGAGCGTCATGATTGTGTCGATGGCGGCCGCCGGAATCGCGTCGCAGTACGTGGGCCCGCGCACCATCGGGTTGGTGGCGGGGGTCTTCGGCTCGCTGACGGCCGTCGTGTGGGCGTGGATGGATTGGAGCGGCCGCCTGCCGGAGCCATAGGGCTATCCGGCCATGGGGTTCCGCGACGGTGAGTTTCGATGCGCGCGGCAAGCGCCAACGGCGCTACCAGGCCGCAGACTACGCGACTCCCTGCGAGGAGTTGAAGTCGCTGACGGAGGCCGCGTCATGCCTCACGGCGGGGCATGGATTCGAGCGTCCGGACGCCTTCGCCATGGGCATGAGCGACACCGATTGCGCCAGGAAGGCGAGGGCGGCAAAAGTCAGGCTGTTGCGCCGGTGCAAATCCGAATCACCCATTCCCCCGCGCACTTTCTGAAGCCAGGCAAGGGCGGTGGAAACGGCGGGTACATGGAGAGAGTGGAACACCAGAATCAGGTTTCCCACTTCCCCGCGCGGGGCTGGCGACTACGAGCCGTTTTACTATTCAAGCGACAATAAAGCAGAAAGGAAAATGCCCGGGCAAGCTTGTCTATTTTCATGCTCACGCCGCATGGACAATTCTGTCGCGGCGCGGGGCCATGTTACGATAGTTGCTTGTCAGGTCTCGGGCTTCGTGCAACGGACGGCTGCAAACCCCGCCAGGTCCGGAAGGAAGCAACGGTAGTGGTGCGGTTCGTGTGCCGCGGATTACCCGGGGCCTGGCATAATTGTCCGCGCGGCATCCGGATACCCACCCCATGTACCAGGTAATCGCCAGAAAGTATCGCCCACAATCCTTCGCCGACGTGGTCAATCAGGAACACGTCAAGAACACGCTGGAAAACGCCATCGCGCAGAACCGGATCGCGCACGGCTACATTTTTTCGGGCCAGCGCGGCACCGGGAAAACCACCATCGCGCGCATTCTGGCGCGCTGCCTGAACTGCATCCAGGGGCCCACCGCGACGCCCTGCGGGGAGTGCGCCAGTTGTAAGGAAATCACTGCCGGCGGCACCGTGGACGTGATCGAAATCGACGCCGCCAGCAATCGCGGCATCAATGAAATGCGCGAGCTGCGCGAGAATGTCCGCTATCAGCCGGCGCGCGACCGCTACAAAATTTTCATCATCGACGAAGCTCACCAGATCACCAACGAGGCCTTCAACGCGCTGCTGAAGACCATTGAAGAGCCGCCGCCGTGGGCGGTGTTCGTGCTGTGCACCACGGAAGCGCACAAGATTCCGGCGACCATCGCGTCGCGCTGCCAGCACTTCAGTTTCCGCAGCGTGGATTTCGAGGACCTCATCCAGCGCATGGCCTGGATTTGCGGGCAGGAAGGCATTGAGGCCGATGCGGAAACGCTGGCCATCCTGGCCGCCGCGGGCGAGGGCAGCGTGCGCGATTCGCTCTCTGCGTTGGACCAGGCGATCGCCTGCTGCGGGGCCAAACTGGTGGCCGCCGAGGTGCGGGCGCTGCTGGGCGCGTTCTCTCTGGAATCGCTGGAGAAGGTCACGCTGGCGCTGGCGGGCGGGGATTCGCGAAGCATGCTGGAAGTGGTGGACGAACTGGAGCGCAACGGGCAGAATCTGCAGCATTTCAGCCGCGAGTTGTCGCGCTATTTCCGCAATCTGCTGGTCACCAAGGTGGCGGGCGCCGATACGCGCCTGGTGGCGGCCAGCGCGGCGCAGCGTGAGAAGCTGGGCACCATCGCCGGCGGATTCTCCGAAGAGGACCTGACGCGCTACCTGCAACTCTCGCTCGATCTTTTCAAGGATCTGCAATATTCGCTGCAACCACGGTTTCACCTGGAGATCGGTCTGGTTCGCCTGGTGCAGGCGGGCCGCCTGTTGCCCATCGAGCAAGCGCTGGCGGGTCTTGGTCCAGCTCTTGAGCGTACGGCCCGGACTGGGCCCGCGGCAGCAGCAGCGCCGCGGATGGCGCCGCCTGCCGCCGCGCCATCGCAGTCCGCTCCAAGGGTAATGGCGCCGGCCGGCCCTTCGCCGTTCGAACTGGATCGCGCCAGGAGGGCCGGCACGCGGCCGCCGGAGCCGCAATCCTCGGGCGCCAACGCACTCGCGCCCGAAGCCGAAGCGCCGGTATCATTCGTGAGCGCGACGGTGGGCGACGCGCGCGAGCGCCTGCACGCTTATCTGCACGAAAAGGGCCACGCCCACCTGGCCGACGCGGTGGAGAATGCGTCCATCGCCATGGTGGGCGGAGACCTGAATGTAGTGGCGCCGAAATCCTACGCGCGGTATTTCAAGGATCCGGGCTTCGACGACGCCGTCCGCGAAGTCTTCGGCCGGCCGCTGCGGCTGAAGCTCACCACCCCGGAAACCGCCGCCGGTCCGCTGCCGGTCCGCATGGCCGCACCACTTAAAACCGAAACCGGAGACGATGTCACGGGCCGGGCGCTGGCCAACCCGGAAGTGCAGCGGTTCCGCGAAGTCTTTGGCGGCGAAGTTCGCAAAGTTCGCAACCTCAAGGAGTAGACACGTGAAACTACCCGGCAATATGCAGCAAATGATGCACCAGGCGCAGCAGATGCAAGAGAAGATGCAGGCGGATATCGCGCTGATCAAGGTCACGGCCACCGCCGGCGGCGGCATGGTGACGGTGGCCATGGACGGCCAGAAGAACCTGCTGAGCGTGAAAATCGACCCGGAAGTGGCCGGCGATGTGGAGATGTTGCAGGACATGGTGCTGGCCGCGTGCGGCGAGGCCGTCAAACAGGTGGAGGCGCAGATCCAGCAGAAGATGGGCGGCATGCTGGGCGGGATGGGACTCCCCCCCGGGCTGTTCTAAACTAAACCATGCCGGATTTCGCCGAACCGCTCGCGCGGCTGATTACCGAATTCAAGCGCCTGCCAGGCATCGGCCAAAAGTCGGCGCAGCGCCTGGCGTTCCACGTGCTGCGCGCCGGCCGCGACGATGCCGAGCACCTGGCGCAGGCCATCCTGGACGTAAAGGATAAGCTGGGCCTGTGCCGCATCTGCAATAACATCGCCGACAGCGAGTTGTGCCAGTACTGCCGCGACACGAACCGCGACCCTAAGGTGGTCTGCGTGGTGGAGGAGCCGCACAACATCGTCGGCATCGAAGCCACGCGAGAGTTCGAAGGCCGCTATCACGTGCTGCACGGGTCGCTCTCGCCCTTGCGCGGGATGGGGCCCGAATCGCTCAAGATCAAGGGCCTGGTGGAGCGCATCGGCCAGGGCGAGATTGAGGAAGTGATTGTGGCCACCAACCCGACGGTGGAAGGCGAGGCCACCGCGGTCTACCTGGCGCGCCTGCTCAAGCCGCTGGGCGTGAAAGTGATGCGCATCGCAATGGGCGTCCCGGTGGGCAGCGATCTGGAATTCGCCGATGAAGTTACTATGTCGAAAGCCATGGAAGGCCGCCGCGAGATGTAAGTAGGGTGCCGCCCTCCCCTTGCATGTCTCAGGAAATCCCTGCGCCTGGACCATAGCTGGCGCAGGCGCGTTCCCTTGTCAAACTAATTGCGAGGCTTGTAAGTCTTGCTGAAACCGTTTCGACCGTTACTGACAGTAAATGTACCGTCTGCCTGCGCCGATACCCGGAGCCCCTTACCCTGGCAGGCCGCATCGAGGTTGGCGATGGTATCTTCGGGCGGATTGTTCTCTTTGCCTCCAGCCAGCGAAAAGTGGACTTGCCAGATGTCCTCCAGTCCGGGCGCGCCGCGAAGAATCGGCCAACTCGCGGGATCGCCGCCCTTCCGGGCGCCGTTTCCCATGATGGCTACGCGGGCGTGGAGGGCCTGCTCCAGCACCCCGGACATGCCTTTCTCCTGGCCGTGTACGCTCACGTGGTAGACGTCTACCGTCCCGATCAGGTTGTTGGGACACACCAGCTTGTACTGGTAAAACGCCTCCAGATCCGCCAGATCGAGCATGCGGAATCTGCCCAGCGTGAACAGCAGCCCGATGGACATGTTGTCTTCCAGATCGCCCGTAATCTCGGGTTTGGGGGGCGTGCCTGCGCAGGCCGGATTCGCAGCGCCGGCGCCGGGCAACGCGGTGTGAATGCCTTTGGCCGCCGCCTGAACCACGGTCACATCCAAGCCCTTGATCGGAATCTTGTCTCCCGCTTTGACAGACATATGATCCATCCCGTCGCGCGCCGCGGCGAATATCTTGTATCGCCCCTCGGCGCCCTTGCCCGAGGTTTGCAGAGAGCCATTATCCACGACGCGTTTCACGGGGAAAGCAGCGGCCAGCGCCGCCACATCGCCCACATGGTCGATATCGTAATGCGAGATGACCAGATAGTCAATCTGCTTCAGGCCGGCCGCTTTAGCCGCTTCCACGATCCGGTTGACATCCCGGCCGCCGAATCCCGGCCAGCCCGCATCGAACAGCAAAGATTCCCCGGACGGCGACACCGTTAGCACGGCCTTACCGCCTTCAACGTCAATCACGTAGGTTTCAAGCGTACCGGCCGCACGGGCGGCGCAAACCACCGCGGCCAAACACAAAACAGCGTTTAAGATCTTCATATAGATGCCGATACCGCTAGTGTAACCCTTCCAGGAGCTGAGACTTCTCCGCTTTCGCCTTGCTGCTCATATCCGCATTGTGCATGCGAAAACTACCGGCTCAGAGTGGGGTGTTATGTTCTTAGAAGGTTTGGGGCTCTTGATCAACAACGGGGGCAGACCCTGATCCCAGATTGGTAAAACAATCTTGGGAGACATGCTTTGACCAACGACGAGATCATGTTGGGCCTGCCCGACTATCAGATTAGCGGGATTGAGAAAAACAGTGGGGAA
>JANYJN010000818.1 GCA_025358475.1 Candidatus Solibacter sp. | reverse complement strand
TTAAAACTCAGCGTGATGTTCGTCTTATAAAGCTTCGAAACCGGACATCCCGTCTTGGCGTTTTGCACCGCCTTCTCAAACGCCTCCTCGCTGGCGCCGGGCACTTTGGCCTTCAGTTCCCGATGGTTTCGAGGTTACGGAAAGCCATCTGGAACTGAAGGCCAAAGTGCCCGGCGCCAGCGAGGAGGCGTTTGAGAAGGCGGTGCAAAACGCCAAGACGGGATGTCCGGTTTCGAAGCTTTATAAGACGAACATCACGCTGAGTTTTAAGCTGGAGAACTGAGAAATAGCTCCGGATCCAAAGGGTACCCCGGTCGCGGCACCGATTGGATTGCGGGTGCTGCGACCATGGCGTTTGTGTCATAATGCTCTCCATGTCTACGGTCGTCGTCAAGATGGAACCGAAGTCCGAGGGCATTGCTACTCCCCGTAAGAAGCGGCCCAAGGAAATTGCTGTCATCACGGAATGCTGCACGGGTTGCGCCGGATCTCCGGCGTGCGTGCCCTACTGTCCTGTGGCCGACTGCATGTACTGGGTGCCGGACGAAGACCACGCGCCATTCGGCCGTATCGAAGTGGACGCCGTGCTTTGCATAGGCTGCAAGAAATGCACCACTAAAGGTCCCGACGGGGCCTTCCTCGACGGCTGCCCGTGGGATGCCATCGAAATGGTGGCGATCGAACAAGTCGAAGCCATGATCGGTTTGAAGATGCCGGTCTAAGTGTCATCATAAGATTACATGGCTCTGGAAATTGAACAGCGCGACAAAGAAGGCATCGCTGTCCTGGAAATGAAGGGGCGCATCACGGTAGGCAAGGAAGCGACCGCGCTGCGCGAGAAAGTGGCCGAACTTTCCGCGTCCAATGTGCACAACCTGGTTTTCAACCTGGAAGGCGTGGACTATATCGATAGCACCGGCCTGGGCGCTCTGGTTATTTGCGCCACCACCTTGCGCAAGGCGGGCGGCAACGTCAAGCTGGTCAACCTCAACAGGCGCAACATCGAGCTGCTGGTGATGACCAAACTGGCCACCAGTTTCGAGATCTTCACCGACGAGGGCGACGCGGTGGGCAGCTATTACCCGGATCGCAAGATCAAGACCTTCGACATACTGGACTTCGTGAACAAGATGAAGACCGAGGAATAAGCGCCGATGTCACTAGTGGTCATCGGAGGCGTGGCCGCGGGATTAAGCGCGGCGGCGCGTGCCCGGCGCATCGATCCGGGCCTGGAAATCGTGGTTCTGGAAAGTGGCCCCGCGATCTCCTATGCCGCTTGCGGGCTGCCGTATTTCGTCGAGGGGCGCGTGCGCGAAGTCACGGAACTGATCGCGTACACGCCGGAGCGCTTTCGCAAGGAGCGCAAGATCGACGTACGCACCGGAGCGCGGGTGACGGCGATTTCCCATGCGCGCCGCGAAGTGGTGCTGGAATCTGGCGCCAAGGTGCCTTATGAGAAGCTGGTCATCGCTACCGGAGCACGCGGCGGGTTGCCGGATCTGCCGGGCGCGCAACTACCTAACGTTTTCACTTTGCAAACGCTGGACGACGCCGAGCGGATGCGTCGCTTCCTGCGCGAGCGCAAGCCTGAGCGCGCGGTGGTGGTGGGCGCCGGTTACATCGGTGTGGAGACGGCCGATGCGTTGCGCCGCAACGGTCTGCGGGTGACCATCCTGGAGCGCTCGGCGCACGCGCTGCTGCGCGATGACGAGGGTTTCACGGCCGCCGTCCGCGGGCAACTGGAACGGCACGGCGTGGAATTGCGCACCGGCGTGACGGTGACCGCGATCGCGCCCGACGGGGTGGCGGGCGTGCCGAGCGATATGGTGGTGCTGGCGGCCGGCGTTCGGCCCAACGTGGAACTCGCCGCCGCGGCCGGAATCGAGCTTGGTGCGAGCGGCGCCATTCGCACCGACGACCACATGGAGACCAACCTGCGCGGCGTGTTCGCCGCCGGCGATTGCGCCGAAGTGACCCACCTGGTGACCGGGCGCCCCACCTGGATTCCGCTCGGCACCACGGCCAATAAGGCGGGCCGCGTGGCGGGGGCGTGTGCCGCGGGCGCCCGCGAGCGCTTCCCCGGCGTGGTCGGCACGTCGATAGTGAGTGTCTTCGGCATGGGCTTCGCCACCACCGGATTTTCGGCGGCGGCGGCGCGCGCCGAGGGCTTTTCGCCGGTAGTCGCGCGCATTGAGGCCAACTCCCGCCCGCGCTATTACCAGGGCGTGAAGACCATGGTGGAACTGGTGGCCGACCGCACCACGCGCCGCCTGGTGGGCGGTTCGGTGATTGGCGAGGACGGCACAGCGGGCAGAATTAACGTCATCGCTACCGCTTTACAAACGCGCATGCGGGTGGATGAGTTCGAACAACTGGACCTGGCCTACGCGCCGCCCTTCACACCGGTTTGGGACCCCATCCTCATCGCTGCCCAGCAACTGATCAAAGAACTGATGGCATAGCGAACAGGACGAGTGTGCGCACCGCGCCAGGAGTTGGCAGGCGAAAGCGCCTGCCCCACCTATCCCACAGGAACAAAACTAACCTCTATCGATACTTAAAAGACACCCTTACCGTCCTGGAATAGGATCCCGCCCGGCGGGCGTCAATCCATATCATACAAAGAGTCCGTTTAGTGTTTCTAAAGAATATGGAATTGGGAAAAGTGCGTCCATCGCCCGCGTGATTCACTGGGCGCTGGTGCGGGGCTGATGGGATAAGCGGAGGCTTTCGAAAGTTCCTGGGGAATGTGGAGGCACTGCGCTCTGATACCATCTAAGCATGTCTGAAAACGGACTTTTTTCGCTGACCGGCCAAGTGGCGGTTGTGATCGGAGGAGGCGGAGTCCTCGCCGGGGCGATGGCTACAGGTTTGGCGCAGGCCGGAGCCGAGATCGCCATCCTGGACCTCAGCAAGGACGGCGCGGAGGCGCGGGCACGCACCATCCAGGGCCTGGGACGCGGGGCCATCGGCGTGTGCTGCGACGCCACCAGCAAGAGCAGCCTGGAGCAGGCGCTGCAGGCTGTCCTGGTGCGTTTCGGTCACGTAGATATCCTGTTAAATGCGGCCGGCGTGAATTCCGGTACGCCCTTTTTCGAGATCGGTGAAGCCGAGTGGCAGCGCATCCTGAATATCGACCTGACTAGCGTGTTTCTGGCCTGCCAGGTATTCGGCAAGGCCATGGTCGATGCCAAGCTCGGCGGCTCCATCATCAACATCTCTTCGGTTTCGTCGGGACCGCCGCTGTCGAAGGTGTTCACCTATGCCGTGGCCAAGGCGGGCGTCAATCAGATCACCCAGTTTCTGGCGCGCGAACTGGCGCCGAACAACATCCGCGTGAACGCCATTCTGCCCGGATTCTTCCCCGCGGAGCAGAACCGCAAACTGCTCACCGATGAGCGCGTGGCCAGCATTATGGGACATACGCCCATGAACCGATTTGGCGAGAGTTCCGAATTGGTGGGCGCCGCCGTGTATCTGGCGTCGCGCCAGGCGTCTTCGTTTGTCACCGGCTCGATTCTGAGAGTTGACGGCGGCTTTACGGCGATGTCGATCTAGGATATGGCTTCACGGCGCCAGCCTCCGCTGCTCTCTGCCGGTTCCCGGGCGCCCGGCTTCCGGCTGCCGCGCCTGGAGGGCGGGGAAGGCACGCTGGCGGAATTCGCCGCCCGCGGCCGGGTGCTGGTGGTCTTTTTCAAAGTGACCTGCCCGGTCTGCCAGTTGACCATGCCGTTTCTGGAGCGCATGCACGTCTCCGGCACGCTCGCCATTTGCGCCATCTCGCAGAACGACGCCCAAGACACGCGCGAATTCAACAGAACTTTCGGCATCACCATCCCCCCTTTGCTGGATTCCGAGGACGAGGAATTCCCCGCCAGCAACGCGTACGGAATTTCGAGCGTTCCCACCATGTTCCTGGTGGAAGCGGAAGGGGAGATCTCGCGGGTGATGGAGGGTTGGAGCAAGCTGGATATGGAGGCGCTGGGCGCCGCCGCCGGCATCCCCCTGTTCCGGGCGGACGACAATGTCCCGGCGTGGAAGGCGGGCTGAGGTTCGCGCAACTAGGTTCCCGTGCGGGACCCACGCTACACTGGAAGCAGACCGATGGCTAACAAAATCGAAGAGATCCTGGGCACCGCGGCAGCTATCGCCAAGGGGATGGGCATCACCTTCAAGGAAATGATGGGGCCCACGGTGACGGACGATTATCCCGATGCGCCGCCTAAGTTCGAAGAGCGCTTCCGCGGCATCCACGTGTTACAGCGCGACGTCAACGGGATGGAAAAGTGCGTGGCGTGTTTCCTGTGCGCCGCGGCGTGCCCGGCCAATTGCATCTATATAGAAGCGGCCGAGAACACCGCCACCACGCGCATATCCGGCGGCGAGCGCTACGCCAAGGTCTACAACATCGATTACAGCCGCTGTATCTTTTGCGGCTATTGCGTGGAGGCGTGCCCCACTGACGCCAT
>JANYJN010000813.1 GCA_025358475.1 Candidatus Solibacter sp. | reverse complement strand
CGGCGGAGTCATGGGCAAGATGATCTCTCTAACCAGCATCGCCGTGGCCGCCGCCGCCACCAGCATGAAGTGCGAGGATGAAGCCCGCCTCTTCCGCTTCACCCTGAAGCACAGCATCTTCCTGGCCAGCATGATCGGCCTCGTGGTCATGTTCTACGCCTACGTCGTCCCCGATTGGGCCCCTTAGGTGGGGCACAGTTGGCTTCCACGGACAAATTGCCTGCCACCTGTCAAAAAACATCCCCTCACGGTTCGTCGCTCGGCAGCGGAATTGGCAGGCGAACCCCATCATTTCAGAGCTTCTCACGGAAACCGCTTGCTCACGCGCGCGGCTCCGATCAGAGCGGGGGCTCGGAGGGCACCGCATTCTTATAAGGGAGCGGTCGCTTCCAGCAGCTTCTTCACCCCGTCGGCGCAGAGCACGGCGGCGTGTTTGGATGCTGCGGGCAGGCCGCCCAACGCGTCCTCGATCAGCGCCCCGTCGAACGCCGCCAATTCGGCGCGCGTCTTCCCGGCGATCCACTCCGTTAGCGCGCTTCCGGCGGCGATCGACGCCGTGCACCCGCGCACCTTGTAGCGCACCTCTGCCGCGCGGCCGTCTGCAAACCGCACGGAGAGGCGCAGCGTGTCGCCGCATGCCGGATTGGCGACCTCCACCGTAATCGCCGGCGGCCCCAGTTGGCCCACGTTACGCGGATTCTGAAAATGTTCGATCAGGCGTGGCGGATACATTCTATGCTCGACTGTATGAGGTTTTTGTCGAATTGACTGCCGGTAAATAAATACGAATGATCTTCTACCACACGGTCTTGACGTAGTTCCTCCGGATCGCTTCATCCGGGGAAATCAACGGGGAAAGTCCGTTTGCCTTAGCATGAGAGACAATGATCCGGTCGAATGGATCGCGAGTCCATTTCTCATTGACAGCGATAGCGATGACGGCCGGAAACGGTGAATCACACACATCGACACCCAGCTCTGCCCTCAGTTTAAGCAGCACATCCTGAGAGGTCAATGTAATCCGATTGATCTCGTGCAGGTAGGCGAGTTCAAGTGCGACCATGGGAGACACTAACAGGTTGGAGCTTCTGATTAAGTCCAGGGCGGTTGGTGTGATCCTGGTCAACTCACCTTGAGCCAGCCACACAGCAACATTTGTGTCAAGAAAAGCCGCGGTCATAACTGGTTCCAATCCTTCTCCCACTCCTTTTCCATTTCTGTCTGTAACTCGATGGCGGCGAATTCCAGGCTGAAATGAGGGTTGATGACTTGCAGTGGCGTAATGTTACTAATTTTGTCGGACGGCTTGTCGGGAACTACCTTGAATGTTGCTCCTTTGTGGGTGAACTCGACCACAGTTCCCTTTAGAGCCGCCTCGGCGAGGGAGAAAATGTCCTTGCGAAATTGGGAGATTGGTACAACCATGTACATATCATCTCGTACATATACGTACATGTCAACATCGACTGTCGGTGACTGATGAACACGAGCCTGGGAAGGGATAATTCTATGCTCCAATATTTACATGGTTCAGGTGGTGGCGGCGGTTCTTCAGCACGATGGCAAAATCCTGATCGGGCAGCGCATGGCGCGGCAATCGCATCCCTTGAAGTGGGAGTTCCCCGGCGGCAAGGTGGAGCCTGGCGAGAGCCCCGAACAGGCTCTGGCGCGCGAGTTGGAAGAGGAGTTGGGCATCTCTGGCGCGGCCGGCGAGGTGATGACCCGCTATGAATTCACCTACCCCGGCAAGGACACGATCGAGCTGATCTTCTTCCGCGTCCGCCATTTCTCCGGCCAACCGCAAAACCTGATCTTTCACGATCTGCGCTGGCAGCCCAAGTTCCAACTCGCGGAGTTGGATTTCGTGGAAGGCGACCGGGAATTCATCCACGGCATCTATACTAGTGCCTATGGCAACTCCGATTAAGAAAGCCGATCCCGCGGAGAACGAATTCCTCGCCAGCCTGGAAAGCAAGGCCAAACAGCCCAATCCGTTCCTCCGCGCCATGGCCCTCCGCCCCGATGCGCTCAAGAACTTCATCCCGTTCTACGCCGCGGTGGTGGGTCCGGGTTTGGTGGATCGGCGCACCAAGGCGATGCTGTATTTGGCCACGTCCTACGCCAACCAGTGCGCATTCTGCATCGCCGCTAACCTGCCCGGCGGACGCAAGGCGGGGCTCACCGAAGACGAACTCCACGCGCTAGAGAACTGGAAGGACGAGAGCTTCAGCCCGGCCGAGCGCGCCGCCATCCGCTATGCCCGCGAATTGACGCGCACCGCCCACGCGCAAACGGCGCGCGAGGAAATGTTCCAGCATTTTACCCACGAGCAGATGGTGGAAATCACCTTGGTCGTCGCCCTGGCGAACTTCACCAATCGCTTCAACAACGGGCTGGAGATCCTGCCCTAGGCCCGGCGCCATGGCTCTACTCAGCGGTATTCATCCTATTGCAGAAGCCTTGCGCGCCGGCCACGCCCTGGAGCGCATCGTGATCGCGCAGGGCGCCGGCGGCCCGCGTTTGCAGGAGATCATCGACCTGGCGCGCCGCGCCGGCGTGCCCGTGCGCTTCGATCCGCGTTCCTCCCTGGACCGCCTCGCCAGCAGCTCGGCGCACCAGGGCGTCGTCGCTCTCGGCGCGGCCCGCAAGTACGCTGACCTCGATTCCGTCGCATCGGCGGAGATGCTGGTGGTGCTCGACGGCGTGGAAGATCCGCACAATCTGGGCGCCGTCATCCGCACCGCCCACGCCGCCGGCGCCGGCGCCATCATCATTCCGGAGCGCCGCGCGGCGGGCATCACCGACGTGGTGGCCAAGGCCGCGGCGGGCGCGATGGAACATCTCCCGGTGGTGCGCGTCACCAATATCAACCGCACGCTGGAAGACCTGAAGCAGCGCGGCATGTGGATCTACGGCCTGGACGAGCGCGGCACTCAGGATTACGACCAGATCGACTACGCGGCCAAGAGCGTCCTCGTGCTCGGCGCCGAAGGCGGCGGTCTGCACGAGCAGGTGCGCAAGAACTGCGACGTGCTGGTGCGCATTCCCCTGGCGGGCAAAATTTCGTCGCTCAACGTATCGGTGGCCGCCGGCATAGTGCTCTTCGAATGGAAACGCCGGCGTAAGTAATGGCCGCCGATGAACACCGATAAACGCGGATAACGCCAAATTCTTATCCGCGTTGATCTGCGTTCATCGGCGGCTGAATCCGCTTTTTCCGCACCCTGCTCATAGCCCGGCGACCCGATGGCGGAAATGCAGTGCCCTCAGTGGGGCCGCATAGTAGAATCGAAGGGTATGCGTCACACGTTCGCACTCCTGCTGATCGCGGCCGCCCTGCCTGTGTGGGCCGCCCAGCCGGTGCGCGCGCGTCACGGCATGGTGGTTTCCCGCGAACGCCACGCTACCGCCGTGGGGCTCGAAGTTCTCAACAACGGCGGCAACGCCATCGACGCCGCGGCGGCCGTCGGACTGGCGCTCGCCGTGACCCACCCCAGCGCCGGCAACATCGGCGGCGGAGGCTTCATGCTGATCCGCCTGGCCGATGGGCGCACCACCTTTATCGACTTCCGCGAACGCGCCCCGCTCTCCGCCTCGCGCAACATGTACCTGGACGCCGCGGGCAAGGCCACCCAGGATTCAGTGACCGGCTACCGCGCTGCCGGCGTGCCGGGCACCGTGCGCGGCCTGGAGTACGCCATCAAAAAGTACGGCAGGAAGCCGTGGGCGGAACTGGTGCATCCCGCGGTGGAACTGGCGGCCAAGGGTTTCCCGGTGTCGTACGGCCTGGCGCAATCGCTGCGCGGAACCCGCGGTCTTGGCGGCTTCCCGGAATCCAACCGCATTTTTCTCAAGAGCGGAAAGTTCTACGAAGCCGGCGAATTGCTGGTGCAGCCCGAACTGGCGCGCACCCTGGAGCGCGTGCAGAAACTCGGCTCCCGGGATTTCTACGAAGGCGAGACCGCGCGCCTGCTGTCCAAGGACATGGCGGCGCACGGCGGACTGGTCACCGAAGCCGATCTGAAGGGGTACACGGTGCATGAGCGCGCGCCGCTCACTGGCACGTATCACGGCTACACCATCGTCACCGCGCCGCCGCCGAGTTCCGGCGGGGTGGGCATTCTGCAAATGCTCGGCATGCTGGATGGCACCGGCTACGAAAAGGGCGGCGCCGGCTCCGCCACCGTGGTCCACTACATGACGGAGGCCATGCGCCGCTACTTCGCGGACCGCTCCGAACACCTGGGCGATCCGGATTTCGTCAAAGTGCCGCTGACTTCCCTGCTCTCCCCCCACTACATCGCCCGCCAGCGTGCGTCGATCGACGCGGAGCGCGCCACGCCCTCCAGCCAGATCAAGGCCGCGGTCTTCGACGGGCACGAATCAGTGGATACCACTCACTATACGGTGGCCGACGCCGAGGGGAACGTGGTGGCGGTTACGTACACCTTGAACGGCGGCTACGGGAGCAAGGTGACGGCCACCGGCCTGGGCTTTCTGTTGAACAACGAGATGGACGATTTCGCGCCCAAGCCTGGCGAGGCCAATATGTACGGCCTGATTCAGGGCGAAGCCAACGCCATCGCGCCGGGCAAGACGCCACTCTCTTGCATGACGCCTACCATCGTGCTGAAGGATGGCAAACCGGTGCTCGCCCTGGGGTCGCCGGGCGGGCCCACCATCATCAACACGGTGCTCGAAGTCATCGTCAACGTGCTGGATTTCGGCATGAATGTGCAGGACGCCGTAGACTGGCCGCGCTTCCACCATCAATGGATGCCGGATGAACTGAACGTGGAAGCCGGCTTCTCGCCGGACACCGTGGCGCTGCTGGAAAAGCGCGGCTACATTGTGAAGCGCACCGGGGCGCAGGGCGAGGCGGCGGCCATCCGCTGGAACAACGGATGGCTGGAAGGCGCGCCCGATCCCCGTGCCGATGGTACGGCGGAAGGACACTAGTGGGACTCATGAATCACGTACTCTCGACGCACCTGTTCGTCAATCACCGGCTGACGTCGGCGCTGCTCGGTAGAATTCAGCAGGCCGGAATCCCCGCAGTGGAAATTTTCTGCGCGCGTCAGCACCTCGATTATCGCGATAAGGCGCAGATCGCCGAACTCGGCTACTGGTTCCGCGATTCCGATTTGAAGCTCCACTCCCTGCACTCGCCCATGTATACCGATGAGATATGGGGCCGCTCCGGACCGCACGCCGTGATCAACATCACCGAACCGGTGAAGGGCACGCGCCTGCACATGGTGGATGAGATCAAACGCGCGCTGGAAATCTCCGAGACCATCCCCTTCCAGTACCTCATCCAACACCTGGGGGTGGGCGGGGAAGAGTTCGATATGCGCAAGTTCGACGCCGCCTGGAGCGCGCTCGAAGAGCTCAACCTGTTCGCCCGCGGACGCGGCGTGGAGATTCTGCTGGAGAACATTCCCAACGAACTCTCCAGCGCCGAGAAGTTGCTGACGTTCGAGGAACTGACCCACGTCGGCATGAACTACGTGTTCGATACCGGCCACGCCAACATGGGCGCGGGCGTAGAGCACGAGTTCCAACTGATGAAGGCGCGCATCCGCTCCACCCACGTGCACGACAACGACGGCAAGGACGACCACCACCTCTTCCCGCTGGTCTCAGAAGGCGGCACCATCGATTGGAAGAAGGCCATGGAACTGCTGCGCAGCGGCGAAGACCGGTATCCGCTGACGCTGGAACTGAAGGATCGCGGCGACAACCCGCACTTGCTGGAGACCGCCTGCCAGGTGTTCGCCCAATTGGAAGCGCTGTAACGCCAAACGAAGACCGCCATGATTCAACCAGACAGCTACGTACGAAGCCTGCTGAAACGCTCCCCTGGAGAACGCGTCACCGCACGCGGTTGGGTGAAAACCCGCCGCGACAGCAAGAACGTCCACTTCATCCAGCTCAACGACGGTTCCTCGCCCGTGGACCTGCAAATTGTGCTCGACGCCGGCATGGTCCCAGCGCACGTGGTCGCCCAGATCACCACCGGCGCCTGCATCAGCGTGGAGGGCGAGCTGGTGGCGTCCATGGGCAAAGGGCAAACGGTGGAGTTGAAGGCGCTCGCGCTTACCATCCACGGCACGGCGGACGCGGAGCACTACCCGCTGCAAAAGAAAAAGCACACGCTCGAGACGCTGCGCGAGTTGGGGCATCTGCGCACTCGCTCCAACACTTTCGGCGCGGTCTTCCGCGTGCGGAACGCGCTGGCAGTCGCCATCCACAAGTTCTTCCAGGATCGCGGCTTTTTGTACGTACACACGCCGGTGATTTCGGCGTCGGATGCCGAGGGCGCGGGCAGCATGTTCCAGGTTACGATGCTGGATCTGGAAGCCCTCGGCAAGAGCGGCAAGGCGCCGGATTTCACGCAGGATTTCTTCGGCAAGCGCACGTTCCTGACGGTCAGCGGGCAACTGGAAGCGGAGATTTTCGCCCACGCCTTCGCCAACGTCTATACGTTCGGCCCCACGTTCCGCGCCGAGAACTCCAACACCCCGCGCCATCTGGCGGAGTTCTACATGATCGAGCCGGAGATGGCCTTCTGCGACCTCGACGACAATCAGGATCTGGCCGAAGCCTTCCTGAAGAGCCAGGTGGAACAGGTGGTGAACGCCTGCGGCGCGGACCTGGACTTCCTGGCGAAATGGTACGACCCGGAATTGCGCAAGACGCTGGACGGCCTGATGAATGCGAGCTTTGAGCGCATCACCTACACCGAAGCCATCGAACTGCTGAATAAATCCGGCAGAAACTTCGAGTTCCCCACCGCGTGGGGCGTGGACATGCAGAGCGAGCATGAACGTTACCTCACCGAAGAGGTGTTCCACAAACCGGTGATCGTTACCGGCTATCCCAAGGACATCAAGGCGTTCTACATGCGCGGTAACGATGACGGCAAAACGGTGGCCGCCATGGACGTGCTGGCGCCGCGCATTGGCGAAATCATCGGCGGCAGCCAGCGCGAGGAGCGCTACGACGTGCTGTTGCAGCGCATCCGCGAGATGGCGGCCCATGGTCTGAAGGAAGAGGCCTACTGGTGGTACCTGGATTTGCGCCGCTTCGGCGGCGTGCACCACGCGGGCTTCGGCATGGGCTTCGAGCGCATGCTGATGTATCTCACCGGGATGAAGAACATCCGTGACGTCAT
>JANYJN010000532.1 GCA_025358475.1 Candidatus Solibacter sp. | reverse complement strand
CCCGAGTGAGGCGGCGGTCCCCCCCAACCCCGATTCTAAGGTCCCAATCCGGGCCGCGACCGCGCGGCGCCAGCCCACGTCTCTCCGCTCCCTCCGCGTTCTCAGGTGTTGACTTTCCTCCGTCGTCCTCTGCGTTCTTCTCTCCGCGTCTCTGCGCCTCCGCGTCAAAAACACTATCTGTTTGGTTCCGGCTTCCCCGAGTGAGGGAGCGGTCCCCCCAACCCCGACCCTCGCCCTCCCTTACACTCGTGGCTCTGCTTGCCGCACCGCTAACACGCTTCCTCTGCGAACGTCTCTCTTTACAGAGTAAAATAGTGTTTGCGGATCCTCCCGTAACGAGACCCCTAAATGTCCTTTATCGATACTTTTCTGCCCAGAGTCTTCGGAACCAAGAACGCACGCGAAGTGAAGGCCATGCTGCCCACGGTGGCCGCAATCAACGCGCTGGAACCCCAGATGCGCGAACTTTCCGACATCGACCTGGCCGCTAAGACTATTGAATTCAAAGAGCAAATCGCTCAGGGCGCCACCCTCGACGACCTCATGATTCCCGCCTTTGCCGTGGTCCGCGAGGCCGGCCGCCGCAAGCTCAACATGCGCCATTTCGACGTCCAGTTGATGGGAGGCATGGTCCTCCACAAGGGCAAGATCGCCGAAATGAAAACCGGTGAAGGCAAGACCCTCGTCGCCACCCTGCCTTGCTACCTGAACGCGCTCGGCGGCAAGGGCGTTCACGTCGTCACCGTCAACGACTACCTCGCCCGCCGCGATTCCGAATGGATGGGCCGCCTCTACAAATTCCTCGGCCTTAAAGTGGGCGTCATCGTCCACGACCTCGACGACCAGGAGCGCAAAGACGCCTACCACGCCGACATCACCTACGGCACCAATAACGAGTTCGGTTTCGACTACCTCCGCGACAACATGAAGTTCCGCATCGAGGACTGCGTCCAGCGCGTACACAACTACGCCATCGTCGACGAAGTCGATTCCATCCTCATCGACGAAGCCCGTACCCCCCTCATCATTTCCGGCCCCAGCGAGGAATCCACCGACAAGTATTACAAGGTCAACCGCATCATTCCCAAGCTCGTCCGCGGCGAGGTCATCGAGGGCAAGGAGCCGGGCGAGAAGTACACCACCGGCGACTACACCATCGATGAGAAACACAAGTCCTCCGCACTCACCGAAGAGGGCGTCCTCAAGGTCGAGAAATTGCTTGGTCTCTCTAACCTCTACGACCTGGCTAACTACGAGGCCGGCTGGACCCATCACGTGGACCAGGCCCTGCGCGCCCACGTCCTCTATGAGCGCGACCGCGAATACGTCATCCGCGATGGCGACGAAGGCCCCGAGGTGATCATCGTCGATGAGTTCACCGGACGCCTTATGCCCGGGCGCCGCTGGAGCGACGGCCTCCACCAGGCCGTGGAAGCCAAGGAAGGCGTCAAGATCCAGCGCGAGAACCAGACCCTCGCCACCATCACCTTCCAGAACTACTTCCGCATGTACAAGAAACTGGCAGGCATGACCGGAACGGCGGAAACCGAAGCCGCGGAGTTTTACAAAATCTACAAGCTCGAAGTGGTCGTCGTCCCCACCAACAAGACCATGCTGCGCAAGGAAAACACCGACATGGTGTACCGCACCGAGGTGGAGAAGTTCCGCAACGCCGCCACCGAAATCAAGGAGTGCAACGCCAAGGGCCAGCCCGTTCTTGTCGGTACCATCTCGGTCGAAAAAAGCGAACACCTCGCCGCCATCCTCAAGAAGATGGGCGTCAAACACGAGGTCCTCAACGCCAAGAATCACGAACGCGAAGCCGGCATCGTCTCCCAGGCCGGCCGCAAGAACGCCGTCACCGTTTCCACTAACATGGCCGGCCGCGGTACCGACATCCTGCTGGGCGGCAACCCCGAGTTCATGACCAAGGACGAGTGCCTTAAGAAAAAGGTCGCCGAGCTCCTGTCCGAAGAAGATGCCCAGTTCATTGCCGACGAGCACTTCTATTTCTTTACCCACAACGAGCAGTTCTATCGCGTGCGCCGCGACATGTGGGACCAGCTCTACGCCGCTAATAAGGTGTTCACCGACAACGAACACGATGAAGTCGTCGGCCTCGGCGGCCTACATATCGTCGCCACCGAGCGCCATGAATCCCGCCGCATCGATAACCAGCTTCGCGGACGCTCCGGCCGCCAGGGCGATCCCGGCTCCTCCCGCTTCTTCCTCTCCCTCCAGGACGACCTGCTGCGCATTTTCGGCGGCGAGAAAATGCAGAACCTCATGCTCCGCCTCGGCATGGAAGAAGATGTCCCCATCGAATCCAGGATGATCACCAACCGGATTCGCAAAGCCCAGGAGGCCGTCGAAGCGCAGAATTTCGAAGCCCGCAAACACCTCCTCGAATACGACGACGTCAACAACAAGCAGCGCCAGACGGTCTATGGTTTGCGCCGCCAGTTGCTCGAAGGCGTCGAACAGAGGCAGCGTGTGATGGACATGATGCAGGGCATCATCGAGGAGTACATCGACCGCCACTGTGCGGACAACAAGCACCCCGATACCTGGGACCTCGCCACCCTGCGCAACGACATCCTCACCCAGTTCGGTTACAAGGTGGATCTCAAGCAGCTTGGCAATCTCAACCGCCAGGAGATGGTGGATACCATCTTCGACCAGTTGCAGAGTAAGTACCAGGAGAAGGAAGACCTCGTCAGCTCCGACGTCATGCGCCAGACCGAGCGCATCGTGATGTTGCAGGTCATCGACAACCAGTGGAAGGACCACCTCCTGTCGATGGACGAGTTGAAGCAGGGCATTGGCCTCCGCGCGCAAGGTCAAAAGGACCCGCTGGTCGAGTATAAGAGGGAGTCCTTCGACTATTTCACCGCCATGATGGATCGCATCGAAGACGAGACGGTACGCTATCTCTACTTCCTGCAGGTCAACACCGGCAACGGTCCGGTGCTGCCTTTCCCAGATGAGGATGTGGAAGAAGATGCCGAGCAGGAAACTCCCCGTCCCGACCCCAATGAGCAGCAGCGCCTCGCCGCCAAGTCCAACATGGAGGACTTCACCCGCAACATCCACCGCAAAAAGGAGCGCGAGATGGAGCAGTTGCAGTTCGTCGGCGGCGATGGCTCCACTTCCGCCACCCCCGTCGTCGCCGGCCAGAAAACCGGCCGCAACGATCCCTGTCCCTGCGGCAGCGGCAAGAAATACAAAAAATGCCACGGCGCCTAGCGGGATAGGCCTTCGCCTTGTCCATACTGGGCCACGGAATGGGAATCCCGCGGCCTTAATGGGGCGGCCCCCCGCGCGGGACGCCCCCGTCCCGCTGCCGGCACCACGGATCTGGGTTGCTGGAAGGCGCGCTTGCCTCCAACTCCCCAAAAATAACTCCTTCCCTCGTCATCACTTGACCGCTCCCTATTTCGGACTGCCCCCATCTCCATGCTATAGCTCAAAGCAGATGGGAACCGTATGCCCCCGCCTCCAACGGTCCACTTGCTGCCCCGTCGAGCACCGCCAAGCGCTACAAACCCATTTCTCCCGAAATACCGAGCGAACCCATTTGCGACGCCAATCCTAGAAAAAATAACCACTTAACCGTTATCACAACGAAGCCGCGCGTCACCATCACGAATCGTATGTACAATCGCTAAAGTATACTTGACAAATAGAGGCGCATATTTTATTATTGTAATCAAGTGAGGCTTCGAGAGCCTCCAAACTTGATCTATAAGGAGCTTACTTACATGTCTCTCAGCCATTACGATCCCCTCGCCAGCCTGCGCGCCGTCGAAAACGCCTTCACCCGGCTCCTTACCGAGCCGCAGACCAATCGCCCTTGGGCGCCAGCCGTCGATATCTACGAGACCGAAAACGAACTCGTCGT
>JANYJN010000797.1 GCA_025358475.1 Candidatus Solibacter sp. | reverse complement strand
TTGGCGTCGAGATACGACCAGTTCTGGATGCGGTCCGCCCGGAAGCGATGGTATTCGGAGAAGAAATCGGTAGCGAGGTTTTCGGCGTACCATCGCGCATTGTTCTTGAGCAGAAACTGGGGCGGCGATTTCGACTTTCCGTTATACTGCCCGGCGTTGATGCCCAACGACTGCAGCGCAGCGAACCGTTCGGCGCTGTGCGGCTGCCACATCATGATCTGATAGTCCCGCCATTGACGCTCGGGCGGCTTGGCGAGGAACTCCACGGATGCGGTCTCCTCGCGATGGTCGCGCGCGCCTCGCTTGTCGACGTTGTCGAAGGCGAAGCGCACGGAAAGAGTGTTGACCGTGGCGATGGCGCGGCGGAGATCGAGCGAAAAGCGAATTTCGGTTTCGTCGGTCAGCTCGACCGGGATCTGCCGGTCTTCCACGACCCGACCCAGCAAATCTGCCCACCGCACCGACAGCGTGCCCTTGCCAGTGTACTGGCCATTGGTACGGAAGATCGCGGTTACCGGCGCATCGCGTTCCAACGCGGTGGCGGGGAGGACGATTTCAGCAGCCATGGCGGCCAAAGGCAGCGCCAAAACAGGACACTCGTTCGCAGAATATGGATATTCATTTCGTCACCTCGACCTGGAATTCCGCGGCGTGCGCACACGCCGCGGTCCCTAGAACCAGAGTGTGTGGAACCAGGCTAACTCTCATCAATTTGCCTCTAGCGCGACCGCCAGCACCTGAGATCTCGGTTCCCGCTTCCGAGTCAGGACACCCACTGCATGCTTCAACCCGGTTTCCCGCGCGTTTGCCTATGGATTGCACGGTCGAACGGGCCATTCGAGGCGCACGCCCAAGGGCGGGCGCCGCCTTCGGCTGCAACCACTGGTTAAGGAATGCGCGCCACGCGGGATCCACCTCCGGGCCGTTCGGCTTGTGGCCGTCGGTGGTCAGCACGAATTGCAGCCGGTCTGGCACGCCGAGCAACCGGTACACCTCCTTGGCGCGGTTGTAGTAGCCCCAACTCTGACGATCGTCGGAATCGCCGCCGCTGTCTTCCGAGTCCCCCTTGCCGCCGATCAGCAGGAATGGTCGAGGAGCGGCCAACGCCAGCAACTCATGGTGATCGTGCTCGAAGCCGGGTCTGGTTGGGTCGGGATTGAGCAAGCTGAGTACCGTGTGCTGCGGCGTCGGGATATCCGGGAAGGGCCGCAGCCAGTCCAGGTACCAGGGTGCGAACCAGTTGGTCCCGCCATTGATGGCGATGTGGGGATCGATCGCAACGGTGGCCGCCACTTCGGGTGTGAACGCCGCAATATACACCGCAGCTTTGGCACTGAGAGAGAAACCCATGAACCCGATGCGCGCGCCATCGACTTCTTCGCGGCTGCGCAAATACTCGGCCTCACGCCGCGCGTCGTGCGCCATCTTTGCCATTGGCAGCCAGTGGCCGAACCGTTGGTACAATTGCTCCACCGCGCCGTTCCGGTGGTCGGAGCCGTGGCGGTAGTGGCGGATGAACGACCAACTCGTTAGTACCACATAGCCATGCTCTACCAGCCATTTGCCCCACCACTCCACGGGCGCTGTGTAGTCCGGCGTGGAGGAAGTCCAGCAGATCACCGCCGGGAACGGTCCGCGCCCTTTCGGCAGAAGCAGTACATGCTGCTGGAGAAAGTCCTTCTCGATGGGGAGATCGAGCGAGATTTGGGTGTAGGTTCCGTGATCGGCCGTCTCCCGAATCACTGCCTGACGGATGTCGCCGAACCACTGCATGTCCTGTTCATTGGGACGCAGCTTGCCGAGAATTTCGGTCCAGAGTTGCAACAATTGCGGCCTGCGGACGGCGCTCCACTCTTCGCTGGAACGGACGCCTTCAATCAACGAAGGGATTGGTTCCTTTTCGGCACCCGGTTCCGGAGCCGGGCTGGCACGGTTGGTGACCCTATGCTGATTCAGTCGCGCTGGCTCTCCCGTCTGGCCGTTGACGACGGAAACGGTGAGCGCCACCAGAGAGGCGATGATCCCCTTCATGCTATCGCGTTCCTCACAAAGCGAAGGACTGCGAACATTGGTCCCTCGCATACACTTCGCCCACTACGCGCCTCGCGTAGCCGGTTCGACAGGCGCGACGCTACCAACTCAGACGCCCGGACAACTGGATGGTGCGCGGGCTATTGCCGGAGGATTGAACATTCAGGATTCCGGTAGCCCCTATAAAGCTATTGGGGTTGCCGGGATGATTCAGGACATTGAAGAAATCTGCCTGTAATCGGAAGCGGATCCGCTCCTTGATCGAGACGTTCTTGAACATGGAAGCGTCCAGGCCCCACTGCCAGATACCCGGGAAATACTGTTGGCGCAGGGGCGCCAGTCCGCTCCAGGTAGTGCGCTGCACGGTTCCGTCCTTCAGCGGAACCCAGACGGTGTTGGAGTTATAGAACCCCACCATATTGGTGCCAGCAGGGGCATTGGGGGCCGTGGTCTGGCCATATACGACCAACGGCGCCACGGACGGCTGGTAATTGGCTGGAATGCCCTCGTACCCGTTTGGCGCCCCGGCAGCGTTATGGCTGTTGATCAGGTTGGCTGGGATATAGCCGTTCCAGTATAAGTAGCCGGGGTAGCACTTCCCGCTGGTACAGTTCTGAATCGGGTACTGATAGCCGTAGACCTGGACTGGCGTGCCGGTCGGAAAGTAATTGCTTGGCAACGCGATGTAGGTGCTGTTGATGGACCCAAGGCCCGCTACTTGCCAACCGCCAACCAGCTTATCAAGCACTCCTCTAGCATTGCCAAGAATAGGCTTGCCCTTGCCCACAGGAAGGTCGGCTATCCAGTTCCAGCGAAAGCGCTGCTTGGGAATGCCTGTGTCCCGCTGGTAGTTCAGCAACCTGTTCAACTGGGATGGGTCGGTCGGCACCGAACCCGGCGCGTACTGATTGAGTGAAGGAATTACCGAAGTGCCCCCGTATCCCTGGCCGCCGGCCGCGAAATTGTTGTCCAGCACATAGAAGAACTGATAAGCGTAGCCCTTGCTGAAACGGCGCTGCACCTCGAGCGTGATGCCGTTCGAGTTGCCCCAGCCGGTGTTCTGCCAACTTTCCAGGGCGCCATAGGTGGTTTGGTTGTAGGCGTTGGTGGCCACGGCAGCCAATGGTCCCGTCGGCAGCGCCGTCCCAGTGACTGTGTACCAGATATACGCCGGGGTGGATAGGTTGAACTGGTTGACCTGCTCGAGCGCGGTGCTGTGGTTGCCGACGTAACTCGCGCGGAATATCGTGTCCGCTAGGATCTCCTTTTCCACGGTTAGGTTCCAGTTGTGAACCCGTGGGTCGGGTTGGTTCAGGGAGAAGTAGTCAACCATTGCGGATCCAGCGTTTAGGCTGCCCACGGCGTTCGTCGTCACCGCATTGGTGCTGTTCTTGCCTGCAATGATGGTCGGCACCGAGCGCAGACCGATGTTACCGACCCCGTCCGGCGAGTAAGCGGCTTGCGTTACGCTGGTTATGAATCGCGCGTTCATCGGCGCATTCAGCCGCATTCGCTGCGCCCAAGGATTCGTCGGAATGTGGAAATACGAGAGTGCGTAGCCGCCGCGTAGCACGATAGGCCTGGCATCCCCGGACAACCGGTAAGCAAAGCCCAACCGAGGCGCGAAATCTAATTTATTGCTGGTCGCCAGCGCCTCTGGCATCCCTGCCTGCTGGTACGTCTCGAATTTCACTCCCAATTGCTGCTCCCGGGCTATGATGGACGGTGTGGTATACCCCATCGCCACCATTTGCTGCACACTTGTGCCCAGGACAATGGCTTGATTGGCTTTATCGAAACTGACCACCGCATTGTTCTTGGCGCGAAAGGCAGGCCAGTACTCATAGCGCAGTCCCAGGTTCACGGTCAGCCGCGGCGTTACCTTGTACTTGTCCTGGACATAGCCCGCAAACTCCTTGGCCCGTGCGTAGAACATACCACGGACATACTGGTTGGAGTAGTTCGCCACACCTAAATAGAAATTTGCGTAATCGTCCCCGGTGTAGGGGAGCGACTGAGGGTTATTACGCGACGAGCTCGGGTCATAAAGCGACGTGGCGTTGGTGGCAAAGTTGTGGTTCCCCGCCACCTGCTGCTGCGCGGGCAGAATGTCCAACTGATCGTAACGGTAGTGGAAGCCGAACTGAAACTCATGCTTGCCCTTCACCTTCGTGCCGTTGTCATCGAATACACCATAAAACGAGTTGGCAGCGTTGGTGTTCTGCGTTTCCCATTCGTATCCGTTTCCCACATAGAGTCCCGCACTGTAAATGCCCGGCCAGCCGCCAACAGCAAACGGATTGGGCAGTCCCAGCTCGGCGTCATAATTATGCGTGAGGTCGCCGGTGCCCGTAAACCAGGGGCCGTAGGAGCCACTCGCTACCAGCTCGTTAAACAGGGTTGGCGAGAAGGTGTGGACCCAGGCAATCGCGGCGTTCTTGTTGGGGGATTTATAACCTTGGGTGCCAGATGGCACTGTGTTCCAGTCCAGCGATGGCTGGCTGTAGAACTGCGACCGGGTCGAATAATTACCCTGCGAGTAGCGGAGGTAAAAGGTGTCCTTCGCGCCCAAACGCTGGTCTACCCGTGCGCTGGTCGTCCAACTCCGCTGGAACGACGGCTCCCCTCCAAACCAATTGGCCGCCACGTTCGGATTGACATTGGGCAGGGTTGGCAACGGCGTGACGTTAATCAGGTACTTGGACAGCGGACTCTGCAGGTTCGATGGGATCTGATTGTTGGGGAACGGCGAGCGCGCCCAGGTAACGGCATTGGTCGAATACGGGTCGTAAATGGTCGAGTGGATGCCATTGACGTCCGCGAGTCCGCTCATATCACCGTTCCGCATGGCCGGCGTCGGTACCGCAAAACCCATAGTAGTGCTCTGTACGAGCCTGAGTGCCTCGTAGGAAAAGAACCAAAATGTCTTGTTCTTGCCGTTGTAGATTTTGGGGATGTAAACCGGCCCGCCCGCGCTCACGCCAAATTCGTTGCGGTTCAGATACGGCGCCTTGGTGTAAGTGTCGGTCCGCGACCTTGCCAGACCAAGGGCATTGTTCCGGTTGGTCTCGAAAGCCGAACCGTGTATCTGGTTGGTACCGGCCTTTGTGCTCATCACCACGGTAGTGGGCCGGGCATATTTGGCCGAGGCGCCGTTTCCCACCACCGTGAACTCCTGGATTGAATCCAGCCCGGGCTGCCGCAGATTCACGGTATTCCAACCGGTGCGGTCCATGATCGTCGCGCCATCCACCACCACATCCTCGGAGCCATCCCGGATGCCGAAGGCACGCGTGCCCTCCATGCCAGGCACAGTCTGCAACAGACTCATCACCGTGCGGCCATTAATCGGCAACTGTTCGATGCGGGCCTGCTCCAGCGTGCCGCCGAGCGTGGCGTTGTCCACCGTCACCAACGGAGTGAGGTCCTGTACAGACACTTCCGACGTTGTCTGCCCCAACTTCATGGTCACGTCCACCACGGCGCTCTTCTCTACATGCACCGTCAGGGTGCCATCGAATCTCTGCATGCCGGGGGCTTCTACGGTTAGCAGGTACATCCCTGGGACCAAGCCGGGAAACAGATAAAAACCAGTTTCATTTGCAGGGGTTTTCGAGGTGACATTGGTGTCCTTGCCCGTCAGTGTCACGGAGGCGCCGGGAATCACCGCGCTAGTCTGGTCCCGCACTGTCCCGCTCACTGTAGCGGTACTGGCTTGCGGCCACGCAGAGGACGCCATGAAAACGAACAGAAGGATGCAGAGCATCAATCTCCACATGTACAGGAATTTCGGCATTGAGACCTCCATTTGAACCGAAACCTCCACCCACAAACGGAACCGGACGGCTTCCGATTGGCTCTCAGTCACTGTGACCCCAGTCACTGATCTAAGGCGATTTTATGCCCGCCCCATGTGCATGTCAAGGGAAAGTTAAGAGCATTTCCGAACGCATCCGGCGGTTCGCGGGGGGTCAGAGAATCCATCCGCGCCCAGGCGGGAGTTATCGCATGTCTGCCAGTTCCGCCTTCACTTTTGAGATGACCGGCCCGTATTCGGCAGGCGATGCTTTCGCGAGAAAACCTTCAAAGCACGCGCGTGCCCGCGTGGTGGCTCCCATGGTTTTGTAGATCCGGCCGAGGTTCAGTTGCGCTTCCAACAGGTCCGGGTCAAGCTGGACCGCCTTCTCAAAGTATCCGCGCGCCTCGCCCATATCCTGCTTCTGAATGAATACCAATCCCATCCCGTTGTAGGCCAAAGCGTATTTGTCGTCGGTGGATAGGCTCCACTTGAAGACCCGCTCCGCATCCCTGAGTTGTCCGGTTTCCAGGTAGGCCATCGCCAGGTCATTCAGGCTTTCGGTATCCGACGGGTTCAATTGAGCCGCCCTCTCAAACGAGGCGACCGCTTCGTCCTTGTTTCCCTGCTGCAGATACAGGTAGCCGAGACGCGAGAAGAGCCAGGCGTTCCCCAGACCGTTGCGGATGGCCTGCTGATACAGCTTCATTGCCTCACCGGGTAGTGCGGCCCCGCGGTACAGATCGCCCAGATGATAGTAAATCGAAGGGTTGGCCGGATCTTGGGCGAGTGCCCGGCGAAGTATCGAAATTCGCTGGGAAGAGGGGGGCGTGCCGGCATCCGGAGACACTGCGCGGTAAAGCAACTTCAGCACGTCGAGGCGGTCCTTCGGGTCGATGCCTTCGCCCGTCAGTGCGTATTCCCGTCCGGAAGATCCGCCCAGGTATCCAAGAGATTTCAATTGCGCCATGGTGCGCTGGTCCACCATGGTGGTTTGCACCTTTTCCACGGCCCCGGCCGCCGCCATCAGGTTCGCTTTCAATCGCTGCACCTCGGCGGCGTGATCCCCAATGACGTTGGTCGTCTCGCCGGGGTCCTTGACCAGGTCGTAAAGCTCGGGTTTGGGCACCTGGATGTACTTCCAGAGGTTCGTCCGTATTCCGCGCAGTTCGGCCCAGCCCAGGTTGATCTTCGGATATAGAGTTTCCAGGTAAGACCAGGAAGCCACTGGTTTGCCGGTGAAGGTTGGCACCAGACTGGTTCCCTGCACTCCGCCAGGCACCTTGCCCCCCATCAGTTCGAGCAGAGTGGGGAGCAGGTCGATGGTTCGAACCTGCGCCTCAACTCGGAGCCCCGCAGGGACGCCAGGCCCGCGCAGCAGGAACGCAATCCGCAAAGTCGAATCATAAAGGAAGACACCGTGCGTGTACTCCCCATGCTCCGCCAGACTCTCTCCATGATCCGACAGGACTGCAATCAAGGTATTCCCGACCGGCGCCTTCGCCGCGACCGCCGTGAACAGCCGCCCCAATTGTTGGTCCGTGTAAGCTACTTCCCCATCGTAAAGCCGCCCCCGGTATTTTTCCCGGAAGGGGGCGGGCGGATAGTAAGGAGAGTGTGGATCGAACACATGCACCCAGAGGAAGAAGGGTTTTCCCGATTGTGATCCCAGCCAGGAGATCGCGCGATCAACAACCGCTCCAGCCCGCCGTTCGGCATATTCTCCGGCCATTTTGCCGGGATCTGGCTTAGGCATTTCGTCGTCATAGACCGCGAATCCGGCGTTGAACCCGAACTGCTTCTTGAGCACCGAAGATCCCACGAACGCCGCCGTATCCCGCCCCTGGTGCTGCAGGATCTCCGCCAGCGTCTGATGCGGGGAGTGCAGGATGAAGCCGCCCGTGTCCCGCACCTTGTGCGCGTTCGGATACAAGCCGGTGAAAATGCTGGCGTGAGAAGGAGCGGTGAGCGGGGTCGGCGTGACTGCGTTTTCAAACAGGGCCCCTTCTTTCGCCAACTCGTCGAGGTTCGGCGTCTCGATCTTGGAATAGCCGTAGCATCCCAACCGGTCCGCGCGCAGCGTGTCAATAGTCACCAGAAGCAGGTTCAGCGGGCGCAGCGGTGGAACGTCCTGGCGTGTGGAGACGGTCTGATGGTTGGAGGACTGGCAGGAGGCCAGCGTCAAGACGAGCAACGCCGCGTGCTTTCTGCGGAAGATATGGCACATTATTTCAGCAGGGCGGCGGCCACGCGCCGCCGGAGTTGGTCGAGTTGCGTATCGGCGATGCCGTCAAAGCGGATGCTGCCGGCGTCCTCTTCGTATTGGCGCCTTGTCTCTTCGGAGAGGTCCAGCGTTTCGGCCACCGCGTGTGCCACGGCATCGCGGTCCCAGCTCTTCCTGCGCGCCAGCAGGGTCATATACTCTACGTCCTGCTCGCCGCGGCGGAAGGCCTTGAGCCGCAGGCAGTCGAATGGCTCATTTCGACCAAACTTCTTGCCCACGTAGAAAACCGTGAGCGGTTCCGCGCGATCCCAGGCTTCCATGCCTTGGACCGTGTTCCACGGCACGATGGCATCCGCGCCAGCGACCCACGCGCGCCAGCACCACGCGCGCATGCCGACATTGGTTTCGCGCGGATGGTTCGTGCTGGCATAGTTCCAATAAGTACGCCCAAAGCGGTTGCGGTTGTCCATCAAGTAACGGTTCTTGGTGAAGAGATGCTGACTGGTGCAGTCGATATCGATCAAATCGGCAATTTGGTCACGAATGAATTCGACGTAGCTGATGTCCGCGCGGAAAACCACTGGCACGTCCGGGTAGTCCTTAAGCCAGCGTTTGCCGAGCCAGCCGAAAAAGCTGAGCGCCCGGTAGTCGTCATGATGATTGGGCTCGTCCAGAAGCCACCAGGAGACGCCGTTGGTCCCGCTGCTGCGCGTGGGGTCCTTGTAGTAATACTTGTCATTGAAGAAAATCTGGTATTTGGTCTGCCTCCAATCGCGCTCACGGATGTGCTCGGCGAACTGCCGGGCCACTGCGGAAAAGCGGTCCTGATAGTCTTGCGGGAAGCCTTCCTCGATGGGGCCGGAGGCCAGCGCGTGGCGCGCGATGAGCTGTTGGTACTCGGGCGCGGTCTGGGGATGTTCCGGTATATTCCACCGATACGTCTTGCGCAGGTCGCCGGGCCAGTTCTCAAACATCGCGAGATAGACGATGGGCACCGGAACGGAGGCGCGGGGCAGGTCGGCGAATGCCGAGCCCGAGACGAGAGGGCCGTAGTGCGCATCCCAGTCTTTCCAGCTTGCGACCTTGGTGCCGGCGCCTTCGCCGGCCAGGGGCGGTGTCTGGTCGGGCTCGGTGCTCCCGTTGTGGGAGTAACCCACAATATCGAGGTTGGCGCGGTTCAAATGCGCCACCCGATGGTAGGCCTGCAACAGCTTGTGATACTCCGGCGTGCCGCGCGGGATGTCGTACCCGGAATTTACGCCGCCGTAAGCGTTCAGGTCCACGATGAAGTTCAGGTTATCCGGCAGGGCGAATGGCAGCACGTCTATGTCCACCGCGATGTTACGCAACAGCCGGCCGCCGGCGCGCA
>JANYJN010000769.1 GCA_025358475.1 Candidatus Solibacter sp. | reverse complement strand
TCGGGCTGAGGAACCGGCTGCCCTGCCCGGCAAAGCTGTGGCGCACCCCGGCGAAAAGCTTCACCCCTCCGAGCGTGGCGTCGGCCTGCCCGTAGACACCGTGCTGCAAGCGGGTGCCGCCGCCGGCGCGGAGGCCGGAGGCGGCCAGGTGATCCGTGCTGTTGCCCTCCACACGATACACATCGGCGCCGCCGAGGAGGTTCCCGTGCGACGCATGGTGCTGCCATAGGGCGGCGCCGCCGGCGGCCTCGCTGAGGACGGTCTGCGAATACGTCAGGCTATCGATATTGCGGCCCGCGGAGACGCTGTCAAACGTGGCGTGGAAGCCCTCGCGGGTGTGAAAGCCGAGGAACGAGAGGGAATCGCCGGTGAACTCGCGGGCGTAACGCAGGGACAGGGTGCCGAGGCTTGTGGAATTGTGGCTCAGCACGGTACCGTTCCGCCGCTCTTCGGCCAACACGCTGGTTTTGAAAAAGAGATTGCCGAAGGAGGTGTAGTGGTCGATGCGCACGTCGGCGGTGACGAACTGCACGTTGGCGCGGGCGTCGGCGGCGCCGCGAATGTTGGCGGGGACGATGTAGTATCCATCGCTGGTGAAGGCGCGGGCAGTGCCGGATATGGCGGCGCGCGACCAGGCGTCGGTAAACCCGGCGGAGAGATCGTGGGTGTTTTCGTTGCCGAACCCGTATTCGGCCAGCACGTGGAGTTTCTCCGGTTGGCGGGAGAAGATGCCGATGGCGCCGCTCATGGCGCGGTCGCCGAAGATGCTGGTGGCGGCGCCGCGGGAAATCTCCACGCGCGCGATCTCACCGGGCACGAACTGGGTCCAGTAGACCCAACCGCCGAAAGGGTCGTTGGCCGGAATGCCGTCCCAAAGAACCAGGGTCCGGCTGGCGCCGGAAGACCCGATGCCGCGCAGTGAGACGCCCTGCGTGGTGGGGTTGGCCGCCAGACTGGAGGAACGGCGGAACAGGCTGAACCCGGGGACGCCGCGCAACCGGTCGTCCAGATTGGTTCCGGGACTCTGTTGAAGGGCGGTTTGATCCAGGACGGTCACGTTGGCGGGGGTCTCGGCGGAGATCTTTTCGACAACCGTGATGGAGGTTTTGACGGGCTCAGGTTTCGGCGGATCGCTGGCCGGCGGATCCTGGGTCTGCGCCGCCAACAGGAACGGGCAGGACATCAGGATCCAGCAGGCGCGCGCCCATCCAGCCGGCGTCGTGGAACGCGCGGGGCGATGGCGTGAAGACAATCTTAAAGCTCGCATCGTCGAGGGGCGCTTCCGGCGTGTCGGCGCGTTGCGGATATACCAATGCCAGGTACTTGAGAATAGTATATATGTCGCCGTCCTCGGGTTGGCGGAACTCGTATCCGTTGGAGCGGAAGTGAATCGACGCGCCCTGGTTGGAAAGCCGCCACGCGAGGAACGCGCAGCAGTTCACGGCGTGCTCGAACCACGGGTCGAGATGGTGCGGCACGTCGCGGTCCAGGAAGATCTCGACGGTTTGTTCCAACTCGCGGGCGAATTCGCGAATCTGCAAGCTGCCCACGTGGGCCGACGCCTTCCAGTCCACGTGGCGCGAACTCTCGAAGGTTTCGTAAGGGCGAATGCGATAGAAGTCGCGCCCCAGTCCGCGATAGTGCGATTCGATTTCGCCCGAAATGCCGGCCAGCAGATCTTCGAACCCGGGCTGGGGATCCACCGCGGGGTAGACTACCATTTCGCGGGAGAGGGTGACGCGGGCGGTCTTTTCTGTGAAGCCGAACGGGAAGGTAGTGGAGAAGGCAAAGCCGTTCTGGCGGTATGCGCCGCGCCGCGGAAATCGGACGTCGACGACCGCCTCCAGGGTCGCCCCGGCGGCGATCAGGGGAAAGTAGACACCCGATTCCATCGTGGGGCTGCCGGCCTCGCGAATTGCCTCCACGCGGATGGAAAAGGAGGGCAGGAACCACTTGTGATTGCGCACGAAGAGGCGCGCCGGCACGCTGCGTCCGGCGGGGATGTGTTCCGGCACCTGGAAATCCAGCGCCAACCCGGCCAGGCACAAGCGGCTCACCAGGCCGCTCACCAGCAGAGTCGCTAGCATCGCCGCCACCATCAGAAAGAGCAGGTTGTTGGCCGAAACGACGGCCCCCACGGCCACCAGAAAAATGGCCAAGGTGAACAGGACTCCGCCACGCGTAGTCTTGTAGCGAATCCGGCGCGCCAGAAAGGCGCGAAACTGCTGCAGGGGATTGCGCACGGTGGCTGGTTCGATTGTACTCCGAGCTTCGCTCGGGTGGAAAAGGCGGAGCCTCATCCCACTGGTTGGGTGATAATGGATGTAACCGAGGGCGAGTTCGAAGGGTCTATTCTGTTTCTGCGTAACATATCACTTCGCGTCCCGGGAAAAGCTGCAATTGGCCGCTCCATTTCGATTGCCCTCTTCATGGCAGCCTTCGCGGTGGCGGCCGATCCGCCCATTCCGCCGGTCACGGTCTGCGAAATCCTGGCCGCTCTGCCGGCCCACGAAGGCAAGAACGTGGCCGTCCTGGGCCGCTACTCCTTCCGCCGCGACGGCCGCTGGATCGGCGAGCAGTCCTGCGAACCGGCCATCGCCGTTCCGCCCGTCCTCTGGCTTACCGAGGATCCCATCGACGGTCCCAAGCCGTCCGCCAA
>JANYJN010000758.1 GCA_025358475.1 Candidatus Solibacter sp. | reverse complement strand
TGGGCCCGACAGAACTCGAATCTGTGACCTTCTGCGTGTCAAGCAGACGCTCTAACCAACTGAGCTACGGGCCCGCAAAGCCATCGTACCAAACTTGCAGAGGACTGACCAAACAGGAGCGGAACAAAAAAGCCGCCCGACCTGCAGGCGGCGTGGTGGCCGGTGCGGAAGCGTGGAGTGTCGCTCTTTTCAACGGCGAAAACGGAACGACCACGATGAAGGCAATTTTGGGCCGGATGCAGCATGAGGCAACGCCCCTGAGAATCCGATGCAACGGTTCGGCCTATTATGGCGTCATGTTTATTGAATCCGTCAGGAATATGCTCAACAAAGAGGACGCCACATGACGAATCGAACTGCCACAAGAAATCGGATCGGCCCGTTCTCCACGCTTTTTATTACGAGCGCATTTTGCATGTCACCCCTATTTGGACAGGTGGATGTTGATGCTCTCCGTGCGAAGTACGGTCAACCTGTTAAAGAAGTCTTTGTTCTGCGGCCCAATATCACGTTGAGTGTCGAGTACGGCGACAACCATCAGGTGTGCAAGCTGGAGATGCGCCCTACTCGTACCGCTTCGTCAGTCATACCGAACAACTTGATCCAACAACTTGTGGATGAAATCATTCCGCCCTCCACTCGTGGGACGCCGAAGGGAGAGTTTGCTTCCTCTACTGGTGCGTTCTCGTCTTGGAGATGGGCTGAATACGAAGGCGTCACGGTCGGACAAGCGGGTGGAGACGTGACGCCTAACAGTGCCGTTAACATACGATCTGTCCGGCCCCCTGAAGTGCAAATGCAGAATCCGTTTGCCGTGATTCAGTTCAAATCTTGCCAAGTGCCGAAGCAATGATCGCGTTTTTCCGGCCGCGCGGACGGGTGGCTTGGGTGCGCGGCCACACCGCCAGGCCACTGCGCTACGAGCCGCCAGGCCGGGGCGCAACGTGCGCGCCCCCTGCGCCACGGGGGTAAAAACCGTTCCCCCTATATAGGGAGTTGGAAAAAACTTGTGCTTGGCTCATGACACGAGCCAAGGTGGTGTCTGGTCGTTGCCATCCCTCCATAGCTACCACCCTCCCATCTCTATACTGGCGCGTGGGTTATATTGGCAGCATGTGGAGTCCACGCATAAATAGAGGATCGGAGTCCTTGTGACGGATTTGGACTCCATTTGGACTCCACGGAGCATATAATCGTCTGTAAGTGATAGTAAACAAATAGGTTCGTGGTTTGGACGCCTTGCTTGACACGCAGGAGGTCACAGATTCGAGTTCTGTCAGGCCCACCATCAAACTAAAAGACTTCTGAGTTTTCACGGTAGGCGCCACAGGTCAGAAAGGTGGCGTAAGCCGTTTGACCTTCTGCGGGTTCAATCTACAGCAACTTCAAGAATTCCTCGACGCTCAAGCCTGCCTGGTCGATGATGGAGGCCAGGGTCTTCCGTTTCAGGTCGTCGCTATGCACGGGAACCGTCACGCGAACATCGGGACGGTCAGGATGCTTGAGGAAGTGGTGGGAGCCCTTGATGTGGTGAACATAAAAGCCGCCACGCTGGAGGGCCTTGAGGACTTTGACAGGTCGCAGCGCTGGCAGGTGCTGGCTCATGCTGGTTCGGGCATGGCGATTTCAATTTCCACTTTCACCGGGTCGAGCGAAAGTTTCTTGTCGGGCGGAAAGGGCTGCCCATCTTTTTGCAGGCTCTCCAGGTAGCCCTCGATGGCTTCCACTGCCCGCGCGTGGGCTTCTGTATAGGTGTTGCCTTCCGTCACGATGCCAGGCAGGGCCGGACAGGTCACAACATAGCCGCCTTCTTCCGCGGGTTCAAAAAGGACGGTATAACGATGTTCAGACATAGGGCACCTGTTCCGATTGTAAGACTTCTGCCTCTAGCAGAACAAACCGCCGCAAGCGGTCGAACCTGCGGCGGTAAACGCGCTACGCGGTCAGACCTTCTCCTTGGCCGCTTTCGCCCTCTTGCGCAACGCCCGATCCACCTTCTCGACGGTCTGCCGGACGCTCTCCGGTACGCTCTGCACGTACACGTTGGCGGTGGTGGCGGCGCTGGCGTGCCGCAACTGCTCCTGGATGTCCCGCAGCGTGCCGCCGCTGGCGTGCGCCAGGGTGGCGAAGCCGCGCCGGGACATGTGCAGGGTCACCGCAAAGCCCAGCAAGGTTTCTGTCAGGCCCACCATTGGAAAATCAATACTTTAGGCTTGTAGCCCTTTGGAGTATTTTGACCCAAATTTGCTTCCGTTCGCCTGATCTTCGCTGCTCCACCTAGGCAATGGCCTTCTTGCACCGGCGGGACAGGCGAACGGAAGCAAATTTGGGTCAAAATACTCCAAAGAGCTACAAGCCTAAAGTATTGATTTTCCAATGGTGGGCCTGACAGAAACCTTGCTG
>JANYJN010000756.1 GCA_025358475.1 Candidatus Solibacter sp. | reverse complement strand
TGGTGCCGGAGGTGGGACTTGAACCCACACGCCCAGTGAAGTGCGCCGGATTTTGAGTCCGGTTCGTCTGCCAATTCCGACACTCCGGCATGGAGATCACTATCAGTTTACCATCTCGGGCGGCGGCTGGCGGTGGTGGCTGGGTTTGGCGTGCCGCGTGGTAATCCTATTGATTAATGATGCGGCACAAAAAACACCTCGTAATCCTGGTACTGGGCGCCGCGGCTCTGTTCGCGGCCGATTTCGTGGCGGAGGGCGACCGCTGGTGGGCGCACGTCGAATTCCTGGCGAATGACAAACTGCAAGGCCGCGATACGGGCAGCGAGGGCTACCGGGAAGCCGTCAAATATGCCGCCGGAAGAATGGAGGCGTTCGGACTCAAGCCGGCCGGGACGACGGGCTATCTGCAGCCGGTGAAGTTCGAGACGCGTCAACTGGTGGAAGAGGAATCGAGCATCGCGATTGTGCGCGAGGGTGCGGAAGAAATCCTGGACCGGCAGGACGCGACCCAGAGCAGCCGCGCGGACCTGGCGCCCACCACGGAGGCGGCGATGGTCTTCGTCGGTTACGGCCTGCGCGTGCCGGAAGCCAGGTACGACGATCTGGCCGGTGTCGACCTGCGGGGCAAGGTTGCGGTGTACGTCAACAGCACCGGAGCCCTGGATGCGCCGGGACCAGTGAAGTCGCACGTGAGCGCCGCGTCGGAGCGTTGGATGGTTCTGAAGGCGGCGGGCGCTATCGGCACCGCCAGTATCGCGAATCCGCGTCTGCCTGGAGGCGGGCGTGGGCGGGGTACGGCCGCGACCGGGACGCCGCCGGGCACCGACGCCGCGGACGGCACCGCGCCTGGCGGGGGGCGCGGTCCGCAGAAAGCCTTCCTGCTGGCAGATCCGGAGTTGCAGGAATCCACTGGTCAGAAGGTAGCGATCGCGATCACGCGGCGCGGCGGCGATAAGTTCTTCGCGGGGAGCGGCCACGGCATGGACGAGATCTTGAAACTCGCCGCGGAGAACCGGCCGTTGCCCAAGTTTCCGCTGGTGGGCACGCTGCGCACTAAGGCGGCGGTCAAGCGCGAAACGGTGGAGGCGCCGAACGTGGCGGGTATTATGCCGGGGTCGGACCCGAAACTGAAGGACGAGTACGTCATCATGTCGGCGCACCTGGATCACGTGGGCGTGGGACGGGCGATCCATGGCGACACGACCGGCGACACGATCTATAACGGCGCCATGGACGACGCTTCGGGCATCGCGTCGATCCTGGAGATCGCGCGCATCATGAAGGAGAGCGGCGCCAAGCCCAAGCGGTCGATCCTGTTCCTGGCGGTGGCGGCGGAAGAGAAGGGCGAACTCGGCTCGCGGTACTTCGCTTTGCGGCCGACGGTGAACCGGAAGCACATCGTTGCCGACATCAACCTGGACATGTTCCTGCCGCTGTTCGACCTGAAATGGATCGAAGTGCAGGGGCTGGCGGAATCGACACTGGGCGACGCCATTCGAGAGGCGGCGAAGGAATACGGTGTGGAGGTGCAGGCCGACAAGGAACCCGACCAGAACCGCTTCGTCCGCAGCGATCAGTACAGCTTCATTCGCGAGGGCGTGCCGGCGCTGGCGTTCAAGTTCGGCTACCAGTTCGGCACTCCCGAAGACAAGATCTTCCACGATTTTATCCGCGACCGGTATCACAAGCCGTCCGACGATCTGAATCAGCCGGTGGACAAGGCAGCGGCGGCGAAGTTCAACCGGATCATGGTGAGCCTGCTCGAAAGGGTGGCCGACAGTGCGGCGCGCCCGAAGTGGAAAGACGATTCGTTTTTCAAGCGGTTCGCGAAGTAAGAGGGGGGCTCTCGCCGAGTATGTAAAGGAAAACATCCGAGCTGTGCTCGGATGCACAAGGCGGAGCCTTATGCCACTGGGAGTTTAGTGCAGGACAAATTACGTTGGAGCGTCCGTAAGACCGTCGAGAGAATGGACCGCGCGTTGCGCAAGAAAGGTACGGGAACAGCTTCGAGCGCAGTTGCGGTCAGCGGCACATCCGCTTTTGTCCGGAAATCTTTCGGCACGGCTCCACTGGTCGCGCCAGGAGTCACAAACCGCGGCTTCACGTCGGCCGGCAAACTGCCGAAGTCTTCCAAAGTCCGCGGATGATCCACCGCGTGGTAGAGCTTCTGCATATTCGGCCACACATTCTCCGGCCCAGAGTGGCTCTCAGTGCCGACACGTTTGAGAACGCACGGAAGAACCTGGAAACCGAGAATCCCGCCTGGGACTTCCAAGTAGTCAAGAAACCCGCTGAGGAGGCCTGGAGCAACCATCACTTTTGTTAAGCGCCTTGATGATGTGGTCAATTCTACAGTTTGTGCCAGTGAACAATTACGCAACGAAACCTGTGCTAAACTCCTGACGTCAGTGCGAACACCGAACAGCCATGTGTGGGCGGGCGTGGACATTGGAGGAACTAAATGTGCCGTCGTGCTTTCTTCCAGTCCGCCCACGGTCCTTTCGCGGATCGAGTTCCCTACGCTGCAGGCCGGGGGACCCAATCCAGCGGTCGATCTCATCAAGAAAGCCATTTGCGACTCTCTCACCACCCAGGGCATGAATCGAAGTAACCTGAGAGCCATCGGTATCAGTTGCGGTGGTCCTCTGAACCGTACCACCGGCGTGATTCAGGCGCCGCCCAATCTGCCGACGTGGATCGACGTGCCTATCACATCGATCCTCGAACAGGAATTCGGAGCAGAGTGCCGGCTTGAGAACGATGCCAACGCTGGCGCCGTTGCGGAGCATCGATTCGGCGCCGGACAGGGAGTAGCGAACATGGTTTTTCTGACCATGGGAACGGGTCTGGGAGCGGGAATAATCATCGAGGGGCGTCTGTACCATGGCGTATCGGACATGGCGGGGGAGATCGGACATGTCCGGCTTTCTCGTTCCGGTCCAGTCGGGTACCACAAACAAGGATCGGCGGAAGGTTGGGCCAGTGGCGGCGGCATGGCACAGGTGGCTACACGCGCGATTGCCGCCGCGGGGCGGAAAGGCGAGTCGACGTCGCTGACCGAATGCGCCCGGTGCGGGGGGGCCATCACTGCTCGAGACATCGGATTTGCGGCTCAGAATGGCGATGCCGTCGCGCAACGCATCATCCGAAACACCGGAAAAAGGTTGGGCGAGGTGCTGGCTATTCTAGTGGACCTGCTCAACCCGGAGCGCATCGTGATCGGCGGACTGGCCATGCGTTTGGGCGAAGCGCTTCTGGCACCCGCGCGGGCTGTACTGCGACGCGAAGCCACCGCCCCTGCCGCCGCGGCCTGCCAGATCGTACCCGCGGCGCTGGATGAACGAATCGGGGACGTTGCAGCGCTGTGTGTGGCTATGGGGTTTTGACTTCGCGCCATTCGATATATGCTGCAAGGGAAGAGAGCGAGAATGCAGATTGATCGCGAAAAACCTGCGAATGCCCGCATGGCCGGCGCAATTCCGGTCTTTTTCGCATTCTTGATCATGGGTTTCGGCGACGCGGTCGGACCCTTTGTCAGTCTTGCTCGGGAACAGTTCCGGCTGTCGAACTTTCTGGCACAACTGATTCCTTTCGCCGGCCTCCTCATGTTCGGCGTCCTCTCTCTACCGATGGGCGTGTTTCAGGACAAGATGGGCAAGAAGTTTGTTCTGGTACTCGGGCTGTCGGTCATGCTGGCAGGAATTTCGATCCCTACCCTCATGGGTCTCTCGACCTTCCCGGTGTTTCTGGTGACGGTGCTGCTGCTGGGAGCCGGCGCCACTATCCTGCAGGTTGCGGGGAACCCGATCATGCGCGATGTATCGGCCGAGGGGAAGTATGCCCGCAACCTGTCGCTGGGTCAGTTCGTCAAGGCAATCGGGTCCTTGTCCGGACCGGTGATCCCGGTGATCGCCGCCCGCGCATTCGGGGCAAATTGGAGCGTAATCTTTCCGGTGTATAGCTTGGCCCTGATCGCCACGCTGCTGGTCGTGATGCCAATGAAGGTGGGCGAGAATCCGTCCCCCGGCTACAAGCCCGCAACCCTCTCGTCCTCGCTGACGTTGCTCCGCCAGGGCTTCGTGGCGATGATGATCCTGGGATTGTTTTTGTATGTGGGGGCCGAGGTGTCGGTGAGTTCCGGAATCCCGCTGTATTTGAGGGACCAATACGGAGTGGATATCAACCGGATGGGGTTACTTGGCACGGGGCTGTTCTTCCTCGCGCTCACCGCCGGACGCTTCTCCGGCGGTGTCATCCTTAACTGGATGAAGCCGACGAAGTTATTTGCCGCTGCCTGCGTCCTCTCGGTGCTGGGCCTTGTGGGCCTGTTCATCCCGAGCAAAGCGATTGCGTTGGCCAGTTTCTTGATTATCGGACTGGGCTTCTCCAACATTTTCCCACTGGTCTTCTCCATCGTGATCGATGCCATGCCGAAGCATGCCAACGCGCTTTCCGGCCTGATGGTGATGGCGTGCGTCGGCGGCGCTTTCGTTCCACCGGTGATGGGCCTGGTAGCGGACTTGACCAAATCGGTGCAGACGTCCTTTCTGGTGCCTCTGGCCGCGATTCTATATGTCAGTTGGACCGCCTTCGCGGTTCGAGATGTGGGCCGCGTCACTCCCGGCCGGAAGACGTCCCGGCCTGCGCTTGAGGAAGGGTGACACAGCCTTGGGGAGAACGAATGAGAGTCATACAGGCCGCGATATTCGTCCTGGGCTTGCAAGCCGCGCTTAGCGCCATTCGGCATGGTCAAACCGGGTCCGGACACAGCACGGAATAGCACGAACTAAGGGTGGACGGTGGTCGATCGTGACTATCTCACCTGCCCGGAAGACTAGATCGCCAAGATCGCGCCGATTATGGTGATGGTGGACGGCAAGCTACAATAAACGTTTCCATGATTGAACAGCTTCGCCCGGGCGTCTCCGCGGAACAAACCCGGGTTTGTCTCTTCGACTTCGACGGCACGCTCTCGGTTATCCGCTCCGGCTGGATGGACGTGATGGTGCCGATGATGGTCGAAATCCTGCGCGACCTCAAGACCGGCGAAACCGACGCTCAACTTAAGACCGTGGTGGAGGACTTCGTCTGGAAGCTCACCGGCAAGCAGACCATCTACCAGATGATGGCGTTTTGCGATAACATCACCAAGCGGGGAGGCACGCCGAAGGACCCGCTCGAATACAAGCACATGTATCTGGACCTGCTGAATGAGCGCATTCACGACCGTCTGGAGGACCTGCGTGGCGGCTGCGATCCGGATAAGTACACGGTACCCGGCACGCGGCAACTGCTGGAAGCTTTGCGCGCCCGCGGGCTCAAGCTTTTTCTCGCCAGCGGCACCGATCAACCGTACATGCGGGCCGAGGCTGATCTGCTGCAAGTGTCACAGTACTTCGACGGCGGCATGTTTGGGGCGCTTGACGACTACAAGACATTCTCCAAGCGGATTCTGGTGGAGCAGCTCATCTCGTCGTCCGAGTTCAGCGGCGAACAGTTCCTGGTTTTCGGCGACGGATTTGTTGAGATTGAAGTGGTCAAGAAGGTGGGCGGAGTCGCGGTCGGCGTGGCCTCCCAAGAGCCCGAGTGCATCGCTCCCGATGAGTGGAAGCGCGAGCGGCTCACAGGCGTTGGCGCGGATTTTATCGTTCCGAACTTCCTGCTTCATGATGAACTGATGACCGCACTGTTTCCAAAACATGCCAAGTAAATACGAGATTTTCGACCGATCCCGCCTGCTGCTGAAGCCACTTGCGGAACGCGTGCATGACGCGCACCTGCCGGAGTGGCTGGCGCTCGATTGCGATGTGGTATTTGGGCACCGCGATTTGCCGGTAATCGCGGAGCGTATTTCGACCGCGGTCGGCAACGGCGCCGCGCGCATCCTGATGATGGGCGCGCACGTGATCAAGGTCGGCGTCAACCGGCACATCGTCGATCTGATTGAACGCGGCATGCTGGATCACATTGCGTTCAACGGCGCGGGCATGATTCACGACTACGAACTGGCGCGCATCGGGGCTACAACTGAGAGCGTCGCCCGCTACATCCGCAGCGGCGAATTCGGACTCTGGCGGGAGACCGGCGAGCTGAATGAGTGGACGAAGGAAGCCGCCGCTCTGGAACTCGGGCTTGGTGAAAATGCCGGCCGGCGCATCGCCCAAAGCGACTATCCCCACAAGGACCTCAGCATCTTGGCGGCGGCGTACCGCAAGGGCATTCCCGTAACGGTTCACGTGGGAATCGGCTACGACATCATTCATGAACATCCGAATTTCGATGGCGCGGCGCTGGGCGCGACCAGCTATCGCGACTTCCTCATTTTCACCAAAACCATGGAGCGGCTGGAGGGCGGCGTGATGCTCAACTTCGGCTCCGCCATCATGGGACCTGAAGTGTATTTGAAAGCCCTCGCCATGGTGCGCAACATCGCGCGTCAGGAGGGCCGCACGATCACCAAATTCGCCACGGCGGTATTCGATATGGTGCCCATACAAGGCGACATTCATCACGAGTTGCCCAAGAGCGATCCCGGCTATTATTTCCGTCCGCACAAGACGATTCTGGTGCGGACCGTAGCGGACGGCGGCGAAAGCTTTTACGTTTGCGGAGATCATCGCCAGACCTTCCCGGCCTTGCGAAAGGCGATCCTGGAGCGCGCATGACACCAGCGGAAATCCTGCAAAAGATTGGTGGGCTCTCTGCCTTAGTGGTCGGCGATATCTGCCTGGACCGCTGGTGCACCTACGATCCCGCGGAGGGCGAGCCGTCGCGGGAAACCGGCATTCCGCGCATCGGCGTGGTGGAGACAGTGGTCACTCCGGGCGCGGGCGGCACCGTGGCCAATAACCTGGCTGCGCTTGGTGTGGGCCGCATTGCGGTGCTCGGCGCCATTGGGGATGACGGCTCTGGCTATGAATTGAGCCACGCGCTCGCGGCGCGCGGGGCGAGTTCCGACCTGTGCGTGCGCAGCCGCGCGATTCAGACCTTCACCTATACCAAGCTCCTGAATGCGACCAACCAGGTCGAGGATCAGCCGCGCATCGACTTCATCAACACCCGTCCGCTACCCGTGGATGTGGAGCACGCGCTTCTGGACCGCCTGCCAATGGCCATTGAGCAGCATGACGTCATCCTGATTGCCGACCAGGCGGAGACGGCCAGCGGCGGCGTGGTCACACCTGCCGTGCGCGACGCCATTTGCGACCTGGCGCTGAGCTACCGCGATAAAATCTTCTTCGCTGATTCCCGCACCCGCGTGACCGAGTTCCGCCACGTGATCGCCAAGCCGAACCAGCAGGAGGCCGAAGGGGCGTCGACGCGATTCTGTGGCCGCATCGACTACCCCGCATTGCGCGCGCACATCGCAGCGCCGCTGCTGATTGTCACGCACGGTGGAGAGGGCGTGGAGCTTTTCACCGAAGACGGCGCGAAATGGGTCAAGACCACGCCCGAGCCGAACCCCGTGGACATCTGCGGCGCCGGCGATAGTTTCTCCGCCGGCATGGCGATGGCACTGGCAGCGGGCGCGTCGCCCCTCGAAGCCGCGCGCTTCGGCAACATCGTGGCCTCCATCACTATCATGAAGAAGGGCACCGGCACGGCGTCTCCGGCCGAAGTTTTGGCGAAAGCATGAAGACTCTCGTAATCGACATCGGCGGAACCAAGTTTGCGATGGCGCTGTTCGACGGCGACCGCATGGCGCGGCGCGAATCGCGCGCCACGGACCGGACGGGTGGACGGGAATGGATGGTGACGAACGTCGAAACATTGGCACGCGAATGGATGCCCTTCGACCGGGTCGCGATTGGCTTCGGCGGACCGGTGAATTTCGCGACTCAAGTGATCGCGACATCTACGCACGTCGGCGGCTGGCAAGGCTTCCCACTCACCGCCTATCTGCGCGATGCCCTGGGAGTGCCGGTGATCATGGACAATGACGCCAACGTGGGCGCAATCGGAGAAGCCGAGTATGGCGCCGGGCGCGGGGCGGATCCGGTTTTCTATATGACGCTATCGACAGGCATCGGAGGCGGTATCTACTCGAATGGATCGGTCTGGCGCGGCGCGGATAGTTTTGCCGGCGAAATCGGGCACTTAACCATTCACCCCGACGGCAAGGACTGCCTGTGCGGAGCCCGGGGTTGTTTTGAAAGACACTGTTGCGGCCTGTGGCTGGAACACGATTACGGCGAGCCTGCCTTCGAGCTTTTGAAGAGCCCCCAGTTCGTTGACGGTTATGTCGAGGACTTGGCGCTGGGCCTGAAAGCTTGCATTATGCTGCTGAATCCCGCGCGCATTGTGATCGGCGGCGGAATCAGCAAAGCGGGCGACAAGCTGTTCGTGCCCTTGCGCGACCGTCTGCGAAAGAATATCACCAACTGGTCCGGCGCGCGCATCAACGTTGTGCCCGCGGCGCTGGCCGATGACAGCGTGCTTTGGGGCGCGCTGAGTCTGGCGAGGAGTTTATGACGTTTCCCGAAATTTACAAAACAGAGTTGATTCAGGCTATCGAGAAAATCGATTTGAACAAGGTGGAATCCATCATCGAATTGTTCAAGGAAGCTCGGGCCAATGGCCGCCACATCTTCGTGTGCGGCAACGGCGGCAGCGCGGCAAGCGCCTCGCACTTCGCCTGCGACATGGTGAAGGGCGCAAGCTTCCAGCGCCCATCGCGATTCCGCATCATGGCGCTCACCGATCAAACGCCGACGATCACGGCCTACGCCAATGACGTCAGCTATGACTGCATCTTCGTGGAGCAACTGAAGAACTTCGCTGAAGCGGGCGATTTGCTGCTCGGCATCAGCGGTTCCGGCAATTCGCCGAACGTGCTGCGGGCCTTTGAGTATGCCAATTCAATCGGTTGCACCACGGTTGCGCTGACCGGGCGCGACGGCGGACAACTGGGGCCCTTGGCGACACTCAATTTGCAGGTGCCGGTGCCGCACATGGGACGCATTGAGGACTCCCACATGATTGTCTGCCACATGATTGCCTACTACTTCATGGACGTCGAAAAGGCTTAAGCAGAGCGTGGACGACAGGCGAAACCGCCTGTCCCGCCGGTGCAAGAAGGCCATTGCCTACATGGAGCAGCGAAGATTAGGCGAACGGAAGCAAATTTGGGTCAAAATACTCCAAAGAGCTACAAGCCTAAAGTATTGATTTTCAAATGGTGGGCCTGACAGAACTCGAATCTGTGACCTCCTGCGTGTCAAGGTTGGCGTCCACACCACGAACCTATTTGTTTTCTAATACTTACAGACGATTATATGCTCCGTGGAGTCCAAATGGAGTCCAAATCCGTCACAAGGACTCCGATCCTCTATTTATGCGTGGACTCCACATGCTGCCAGTATAACCCGCCCGCCAGTATAGAGATGGGAGGATGGTAGCTATGGAGGGATGGTATCGACCAGACACCACCTTGGCTCGTGTCATGAGCCAAGCACAAGTTTTTTCCAACTCCCTATATAGGGGGAACAGTTTTGCCGCCCGTGGCGCAGAGGGCGCGCACGTTGCGCCCCGGCCTGGCGGCTGGTAGCGCAGTGGCTTGGCGGTGTGGCCGCGCCCACGGGCCAGCCGTCCGCGCGCCCGGAGGCGGGCCGGTGACGCCGGAAAAATCATCGCACCCGGCGCGATTATCCCCTTGAGGTTCGCCCCGACCGAAGTGATGAATGGTCGTGTAAGGAGATGACGATGCAATACACGATCCAAGGCGACGGGCAGTACCGCATCCTTGCGGATGGCTGGTGGGCCGATGTGGAGTACCGATGGGATCGTGCTACCGACGAGTGGCGCGTGGCGATCCTCGACTCGAACGCTTACGGGCGAGTGCCCTTGAGGGACATCGCGCTGGCGGCAAACGAGGTCATCGGCATGGGCGAGGTGCCGCGAGAGAAACTGGTGTGGGCAGACACGGGCGGCGCGATCCTGTAGGGGATGATTATGGCTTGGATGAGATTGACGGATCGAGAAAAGGCGTACGCGGAGTGGGTGCTCGACACCCACTTCGAGGAGCAGAAGCCCGCGATGATCGACCGCAACGTGATCACGTTCGTGGGCGACGACGGCAAGCAGGAGTTCCTGGAGGCGGTGGGCAACGAGGCGGCGTACGACCGCTCGTGTGGCGCGCGGACGGTCGGCGTGAGGCTGACCAACAAGATCAGGGAACTCTAGCGCGACGACCGCCCGCCAGCCGCCCGCACGTCGGGCGGCTTTTTTGTTCCGCTCCTGTTTGGTCAGTCCTCTGCAAGTTTGGTACGATGGCTTTGCGGGCCCGTAGCTCAGTTGGTTAGAGCGTCTGCTTGACACGCAGAAGGTCACAGATTCGAGTTCTGTCGGGCCCA
>JANYJN010000521.1 GCA_025358475.1 Candidatus Solibacter sp. | reverse complement strand
CCGGTCCACGCCGGGTTCTCGGCGCGGAACTGCTTGACGTCGCCGGTGACGCGGTCGGCCAGTTTCTGGCTGGTCGGGCCCAGGTTGCTACCGCCCGAAGACAAGCCGTCGTAGCCATCGTTGCCGGCAGCCGAGGGGCGGCCGTGGAAGTACTCGGGTTTGGTGAAGCGCTGGCCGATCAGCTCCGAACCCACGGTGCGGCCATTGGCCTGAATCAAGCTGCCATCCGCCTTGCCGCGCAACAGGGCCTTGGCCAGGCCGGTGACCAACAGCGGATACATGACCCCCGTGAGCAGGGTCAAAACCAGAGTGGCTTTCAGCGCGATGAGAAATTGTTTCATATTCGTCTTCCTTCGAGAATAAACGTTCGTCGGGCAACCGCTCCCTCACGGTCGCGGCTCTGATGAGCGCTGCGTGCGATGAGAAATTGCTTCATATTCGTGACTCCTTTACGCGAGGTGCAGTAGACCCAATAGATGATCGATCAGCCAGATTCCGGGGAAAGGTGCGATCACGCCGCCCACGCCATAGACCAGCAGATTGCGGCGCAGCAGGGCCGCAGCGCTCATCGGCCGGTACTTCACGCCGCGCAAGGCGAGCGGGATCAGCACGATGATGATCAGGGCATTGAAGATCACGCTGGCGAGTACGGCGCTCTGCGCGCTATGCAGACCCATGATGTTGAGCTTGGCGAGCGCCGGATACGTGGCCATGAACATGGCCGGCAGAATCGCGAAGTACTTGGCGATATCGTTGGCGATGGAAAATGTGGTGAGCGCGCCGCGCGTCATGAGGAGTTGTTTGCCGATGGCGACCACCTCGATGAGCTTGGTGGGATTGCTATCCAGGTCCACCATATTGCCGGCTTCCTTGGCGGCCATGGTGCCGGTGTTCATCGCCAGACCGACATCGGCTTGGGCGAGAGCGGGCGCGTCGTTAGTGCCGTCACCAGTCATGGCGACGAGGCGTCCTCCGGCCTGCTCTTTCTTGATGAGGTCCATCTTGTCCTTGGGCGTGGCTTGGGCGAGAAAATCGTCCACGCCGGCTTCGGCCGCGATGGAGGCGGCGGTCAGCGGGTTATCGCCGGTGATCATGATGGTGCGGATTCCCATGTCGCGCAGTTGCTGGAAGCGCTCGCGCATGCCGCCCTTGACGACGTCTTTCAGGTGCACCACGCCGAGGGCGCGGTCGCGATCGGCCACCACCAGCGGGGTGCCGCCAAAGCGCGAGATGCGGTCGGTGATCTCGGTCAACTGCGCCGGAACCTGACCGCCGTGCTCGCGGACGAACTCGGTGACGCTATCGGTGGCGCCCTTGCGAATACACCGCCCGTCCAGATCCACGCCGCTCATGCGAGTCTGCGCGGTGAACGGGATGAAGTGCGCCTCGTGTTCGGCCACCTCACGGCCGCGAATGTTGTACTTTTGTTTGGCCAGGACCACGATAGAGCGGCCCTCCGGCGTCTCGTCGGCCAGGCTGGAAAGTTGCGCCGCGTCGGCCAAATCCTGTTCGCTCACGCCCTCCAAAGGCAGGAACTCCACGGCTTGGCGGTCGCCCAGCGTGATGGTGCCGGTTTTGTCCAGCAGCAGGGTGTTGACGTCGCCCGCCGCCTCTACCGCCTTGCCGCTCATGGCGAGCACGTTGTGCTGCATGACGCGGTCCATGCCGGCGATCCCGATGGCGGAAAGCAGACCGCCGATGGTGGTGGGGATCAGGCAGACCAGCAGCGAGATCAACACCGTCACGGTGGGCGCCGTGCCGGTGCCGCTGGACGCTACGCTATAGATGGCAAGCGGTTGCAGGGTGACCACGGCGAGCAGGAACACGAGGGTCAGCCCCGCGATCACGATGTTGAGCGCGATTTCGTTGGGCGTCTTCTGGCGCTGCGCGCCTTCGACAAGTGCGATCATGCGGTCCAAAAAGGTTTCGCCGGGATTGGAGGTGATGCGCACCTTGATCCAATCGCTCAACACCTTAGTGCCGCCGGTAACGGCGCTGCGGTCGCCGCCGGATTCGCGAATCACGGGAGCGCTCTCTCCGGTGATGGCCGATTCGTCCACGCTGGCGATGCCCTCGATGACGTCGCCGTCACCGGGAATAGTCTCGCCCGCCTGCACCATGACGGTATCGCCGCTGCGCAAAAGGGCGGCTGCGACCATCTCCGTTCGGCCGCCGTTCACGCGGCGCGCACTGGTCTCGGTCTTGGTTTTGCGGAGGGTGTCCGCCTGCGCCTTGCCGCGGCCCTCCGCCATGGCTTCGGCAAAGTTGGCGAACAGCACGGTGAACCACAGCCAGAGCGAGATCTGGAAGGTGAAGCCCGCGACGCCCGCACCACTGGCCAGATCGCGCACGGTGAGGATGGTGGTCATGACCGCCCCGGCTTCCACCACGAACATCACGGGGTTCTTCATCATGGTGCGCGGGTTAAGTTTCACCAGCGCATCGGTGACGGCGCGTTTGACGATGGGCGGGTCGAAAATGGGCCGCGAACGCGAGCCTTTCCTGGGTACGATAGACGCTACGTCATCCGACGGTGATACGGTGAGTACCGGCATACTAGCTCCAAAGCCTCCCCTGATGCATTAGGAAATGTTCCACGATGGGCCCCAGCGAAAGCGCCGGGAAAAACGTCAGCGCGCCCACGATCACCACCACCCCCACCAGCAGCACGACGAACATAGGACCATGGGTGGGGAAGGTACCGGCCGAGACCGGCACCAGTTTCTTTTGCGCCAGGCTCCCCGCCGCCGCGAGCAGCGGAATCAGCATCAGGAAGCGCCCGAACAGCATGGCGAACCCCAGCGTCGTATTGAGGTACATGGTGTTGGCGCTGAGTCCCGCGAACGCGCTGCCGTTGTTGCCCACGCCGCTGGTGTAGGCGTACAACACCTCGCTCAATCCGTGCGGGCCGTGATTTCCCAGGCTGCCCGCCACGGTGGCCTGGCCAATGCCCACGGCCGAAAAGCCGAGGATGCACACGGCCAGCACGAGCACGGCGAGCATCACCATCTTGACTTCCTTCTGCTCGATCTTCTTGCCCAGATACTCCGGCGTGCGGCCCACCATCAGCCCGGCGATGAATACCGCCAGGATGGCGAACAACAGCATGCCGTACAATCCCGATCCGACGCCGCCGAAGACCACTTCGCCCAACTCGATGTTGACCATGGGGACCAGGCCGCCCAGCGGGGTGAGGCTATCGTGCGCGTTGTTGACCGCGCCGCAGCTTGCGTCGGTGGTGACGACGGTGAACAGCGCGGAGTTGGCGATACCGAAGCGCACCTCCTTGCCTTCCATGTTGCCGCCCGCCACGCCCAGGCGGGTCAGCACCGGATTGCCGGCCTGTTCCGCCGGGTAGACCACGCAGACGCCGGCGAGGAAAAGAATGGTCATGGCCGCCAGAATCGCCCAGCCCTGGCGGGTATCGCGCACCGTTTTGCCGAAGGTGTAAGTGAGACCCGCGGGGATGAGGAATATCAGGACCATCTGGAGGAAGTTGGCAAGCGGTGTGGGGTTCTCATAGGGATGCGCCGAATTGGCGTTGAAGAAGCCGCCGCCGTTGGTGCCCAGCAATTTAATGGCTTCCTGCGACGCCACGGGCCCCTGCGGGATGGTTTGCACCGTGCCTTCCAGCGTGGTGACCTTGGTGTACGGGTCCAGATTCTGGATGACGCCTTGCGAGCAGAGCAGCAGCGCGGCGAGAATGGAAAGCGGCAGGAGGACGTACAACGTGGAGCGCGTGAAATCCACCCAGAAGTTGCCGAGAGTTTTGGTGGAGTGACGCGCGAAGCCCCTTACTACCGCGATGGCCGCGGCCATTCCAACCGCCGCCGAGAAGAAGTTGTGCGTCGCCAGAGCGGTCATCTGGGTGAGATAGCTCATGGTGGTCTCGGGCGTGTAAGCCTGCCAGTTGGTGTTCGTCGTAAAGCTGGCAGCCGTGTTCCACCCGAGGTCCGCGGCGACATTGCCCAGTCCCTGGGGATTCAGCGGGAACCACTGTTGGAGGCGCAGGATCAGGTAAGTGAACAACAGGCTGACCGCGCTGAACATCAGCAGCGATCCGGCGTAGCGCGTCCAGTGCTGCTCCGCCGCCTCATCGATGCCGCAGAGCTTGTAGATGGCGGTTTCCACCGGGCGCAGCACGCGGTGCAGCCAGGTGCGTTCGCCGGCAAAGACCTTGGCCATGAAGGCGCCCATCGGTTTGGCCAGCGCCAGCACCACCGCGGTGAAGAGGAGAATCTGGAAAACTCCATTTGCAGTCATCAGAATCGCTCCGGGCGGAGCAGCGCGTAGAAGAGATACCCGGCCAGCGCCACCGCCACTACCAGTGAAATCACGTATTCCGCGGTCATAGCTTGTCGCACCCCTTAACGAACGCCCAACTCACCGCGAAGAACAGAACCGTCATGAAGACGAACAAGACGTCGAGCATTGGTTTCTCCCTTTTCTATATGCAACAAAGCCACTTTGTGGCCGTCAGCGACCAGCGTGCGCGCCAGGCGCTCTTCACTGGTGCGCCAGAAATGCCGATGGGTACCCACGAGCACGGTGGATTCCGGCCGCAGCGCGTAGCGGAAGCCCTCCTCGCTGCTGCGCGCCAGAACCACTAGCGGGTCCACCGGCAGCGCGCATTCGGCGGCCAGTTGTGTGAGCCGGTCCACCAGGAAAGCGTGGGTAGATGCCTGGCAGCGGAAATCGGCGGGGAATGGCACTGCGTGGACGGCCACCAGGGAAATGCGCGCCTGCAAGCCGGCGGTCAACGCCACCGCCTTGCGCAATAGCGCGCGCGCCAGTTCGGGGTCCGTGTACGGCACCACCAGTTCCAGTTCGCCGCTGAACGCTTCCGTGCCGAGTTGGCCGGGGTCAATCCGGAGTTCGCCGCGGGTCAGCATGTTCATCACCTGAACCCAGGGTAAGAGTGCGGGCGTAAGGAAGTCGTAAAGAAACGATCAGGATTGAATAAGCTTATCGAACCTGAGGCACGAGCTGGCCCGACTCACGGTCGAGTTCACGGCTGGATGAATTAATACACTGGTGGGGCACTTTCTAAAAACGCATACCACCGATTAACTTCGATTTCGCTCGGGGGCAGCGCTGGCCACGGGATCAGGTGGCCGACTGATTTTGCGCGCCGAAGCCGATGCGGGTGAGGATGCTGTGGAAGCGGTGATCGGCGCGTATGCCGTCGTAGCGGGGGTCGATGAGGGCGGAGACCAATTCATAGACCCGCACGTCGCAGGCCTTCTGCAGCCATTCGAAAGCAGGCTCGCGTTCGTCGAGGCCGATGTGGATAAGGGCGGATTCGAAGGGCGATACGTAGCGATTACGGGCGAGGGATTCCAGTTCGTGTAGCATGGCTACGGCCTCTTTTCTTTTTCCCCAGAGCGCATAGCCGTGGCCCAAGGCGCCCATCATGCGGGGGCTGCAGTGGGAAAAGAGCAGCGCTTTCTGAAAAGCCTCGACCGCTTCCGCGTACAGGGCCTTCTGCTCGAGGGCGAGGCCGAGAGCCCAATAGCCGCCCGCGAAGGTGGGGTCTAGTAAGATGGTCGCCAGAGCCTGAGCTACGGCCTCATCGTACCGCCGTTGGAACAAGAGGAGGATGGCGACGTCGCGATTGATGCTGAGAGAGAGGGGGTCGAGCTCTCTCGCGCGCGCCATCTCTGAGAACGCCTCATCAAGGCGGCCGACGGCGGCGAGGTAGGTAATGGAATACCAGTGGCGCGCGGTGGCGTATGCCGGGTTGAGAGAGAGCGCAACGCGGTACTCCTCTTCGGCCCCGGGCCAATCCCAGTCATACGTGGCCAGAACATGGGCGAGCGAGGTGTGCGCCTCCGCGAGCGAAGCGTCGATGGCCACGGCGCGTTGCGCCGCTACCTTAGAGACGACGCGCACGCGGGTAGGCGGAGCGACACCGTAATTGCCGAGCAGGGTGCTGGCGTCCGCTATTCCGGTATAGGCCAAGGCATAGTTCGAGTCTTCGGTGATGGCCTGCTGGAAGTAGTCTACGGCCTTTTGGAGGCTTTCTTCCGATCGCATGTTCCACTGGAAACGGCCTTTCAGGTAGAGGTGGTGAGCGATCAGGTTATTGGTATGGCGCTTCAAAAGGGAAGCCATCTCACCTTCCAGGAGACGGATGCGCAGGGTTTCGACGATGGCTTGTGAGATCTCTTCCTGGATGGCGAAGACGTGTTCCAGGCGGCGGTCGAAGGTTTCGGACCATAGGTAGCTGCCATCGGCGACCCGGATCAACTGGGCGGTAATGCGTATCCGCTCGCCGGCTTTGCGGACGCTGCCTTCCAGCACGGTAGCTACTTTCAGTTGATCGCCTACTTTGCGGATATCTTGAGATCGGCCTTTGAGACGGAACGAGGAAGGCGCAGCCACGACACGCAAGAGTGCGACTTTGGTGAGGGCGGTGATCAACTCTTCGGTCATGCCATCGCAGAAATATTCCTGGTTCTTCTCAGGGCTGTGGTCGGCGAAGGGGAGGACGGCGATGCTGGCGAGGGAAGGAGGAGACTCCAGCTTCCGAGGGAGGAGCGGCAATTTGGACGCGGCACGAGACACGCTAAAGGCGGGCGCGTAACTGCCTTTAGGCACGTCGATGCGGACGGGATCGTCCCGGCCTTGGGTTTCGTAGTAGTGCCGTAGCCGCAGACGCAGGCGGCTGGCCTCGACGCGCACGATGGGGTCGATGCGGGGATCGAAGCTGTCCCTGCGATCAAAGACCTCGCAGCCGACGATATATTCCTTTAACTGGTGTCGGCGGCCTTCGAGGGAAGAAGTGACGGTGAACTGAAGAAAGCGGCTGAGGCGAGTGGCGCCGCTGAACAGCGAACTGGCAAGGATGCGCTGCAATTGAGTTTCGACGGCGGCTCGGTCCGGGCCTGGCACACCATCGACTCCAGAGGTTTTGGAACTTGCCGGCATTACAATCAATTCGCTTGGCTCCCGCGGCGGCAGAGGCCGCAAGATTACTTTAGGCACACGACTGTACGATAGCATTGCGACCGGGACATCTCAAGTTTACAACATCTCAAGTTGACTATAACCTATTGAAATAACATCATTTATTGTCAATTGTGCACGTTACTGTTACATTACTGCCGCCCTGGAATAATCGGTATTAAGATTGCGAGTATGGTTTACACGATGAAACAATTCCTCTGGGTCTCGGCAGCCCTGCTCTTGTCGATGCCGCTTTGGAGCCAAAGCACCAGCGGAACAATCAGCGGCACGGTAACGGACCAAACCGATGCCGTCGTGCCCGGCGCCAAGGTGACCCTGGTCAGCGAGGATACGAGCGCGCAGCGGGAGGTGGCAACGGATCAGGCGGGCGCATTCACGTTGAACTCGGTCCGCCCGGGAACGTATAGCGTTGCGATCGAGGCGACGGGTTTCAAGACGGCGCGGCGAACCAACGTAGTGCTGACGGCGAACGGACATTTGCCGGTTGACGTGAAACTGGAGATCGGCCCCGCGATAGAGACGGTGCGGGTGGAATCACAGGGAGCGACTGTGCAGACGGCGAGTTCGGAGCAGGCCGGGATGGTAAATGCGACGCAGCTTTCTTCGCTGATGCTGAAGGGCCGGGACTTCATGGGGCTGCTTAAGTTGCTGCCTGGGGTGGTGGATACGTCCAACCGCGAATCACCCACGAATAACAGCCTGGTCGGCATCAACATTCAGGGTGGGCGGCAGGGCACGAACAACCTGACGCTGGACGGAGTGACAAACCTGGATACAGGCAGCAACCTGGGTCCGTATTTCGAACCAAGCATGGACGCAATCGCCGAAGTGAAGGTGCTGTTGTCGAACTACCAGGCGGAGTACGGAAGGAACTCGGGCGCATCCATTAACGTGGTGATGAAATCGGGCACGCGGGATTTTCACGGCAGCGGATATTACTACAAGCGCAACGAGGCACTGAACGCGAACAATTTTTTCAATAATCTGGCAGGCAGGAAGCGAGAACGATATCGGTACGACCTGTTTGGCTTCACGTTCGGCGGACCGGTGGCTAGACCGGGGAAACCTAATCGCGACGGCAACAAGCTGTTCTTCTTCTATTCGCATGAGATCGGACCGCAGCGGGTTCCGGTGCCAATCGGGTTCCGCACGGTGCCGGCGGCGCTGGAGCGGCAAGGCGACTTTTCGCAGACTTTCGAATCGACCGGCGCACTGATTGCGATCAAGGATCCGGCTACGGGGCAGGTTTTCCCGGGTAACGTGATTCCCAAGAGCCGCCTGAATCCGAATGGGGTGGCGCTGCTAAACTTTTTTCCGCTGCCGAACATTGGCAGCCCGACTCGACAATACAACTACGTCTACACGGACACGATCAACCGCCCGCGGAATTCAGAAATGCTGCGCGTGGATTACGTGATCGACTCGACCACAACGTTTTTCGCACGCGGCATTCTTAGCCACGAAAAGTTCGAGGGTGGTATCGGGTTCACGGGTACGTCGGCGAACTGGCCGCAATTTCCGGTGCTGTACGACTTGAAGGGACGCGGGCTAGCGTTGAATCTGACCAAGGTATTCAGCCCGATGGTGGTTAACGAATTGGTGGCCGGGGTGAGCCGGGGCATGCAGAACCGCGGCCCGCTGAACGACGCGGCCCTGGCGATCAACCAACGTTCGAAGATCGGGCTGGGGACGCTGGGGCAGTTCCATCCGGAGATCAATCCCCTAGACGTTCTGCCCAACGCGAGTTTCGGCGGCGTGCCGAACGCCATCAATATCAATATTGAGTCCAAGTTCCCCTTCCTGGGCCGCAACAACATCTATAACTTCACGGATAGCCTGAGCGTGGTGCGGGGAGCGCACACGCTGAAGTTCGGCATATATGTGGAGCCGACATCGCGCAACGCGCGCCGCGCCTCGACATTCCAGGGACAATTCGATTTTGGACGGGACGCGAACAACCCGCTGGATACCAACTGGGCCTTTTCCAATGCGGCGCTGGGAAACTTCACCAGCTACCAGGAATCGGACGCACAGGCGTTCGGACACGGGCGGTTCCAGAACGTGGAGTGGTATGTGCAGGATAACTGGAAAGTATCGCGGCGGTTGACCTTGGATTATGGGCTGCGCTTCTACTTGATTCCACCGAACTATACGTCGGACAACCACATGGCGGGTTTCGCGCCGGACCATTGGGATGCGAAAAAGGTGCCGCAGTTGTACCGTCCGGGGATGGTGGGCGGCAAGCGCGTAGCGTTAAACCCACTGACGGGGGAGACGGGGCCCGAGGTGTTGATCGGCGCGTTCGTGCCTGGATCGGGCGATTTTTACAACGGGATCGTCGTGGCGGGAGTGAATGGATACCCGCGAGGCCTGATCGACAGCCGAGGGCTGATGTTTGGACCGCGCTTCGGCTTCGCGTACGACGTTTTCGGCAACGGGAAGACGGCGGTACGGGGCGGCTTTGGGATGTTCTACGACCGGGTGCAGACGGACGTGGCTCTAGAGAACGTGGAGAATCCGCCGCTAGAGAACACGCCGATCATGTTCTACAACAGCCTTTCGACGTACCTGCAATCGAAGGGGTCGCTATTCCCCAGCGACGTGAAGGGTCTGTCGCGGACGGGGGAAGTGCCGACCGTCATGAACTGGAGCTTTTCCGTCCAGCACTCAGTAGGTGCGGGCACGGTGGTGGAAGCGGCGTATATCGGGTCGGTGGGGCGGCACCTGATGGTGCAGCACGATCTCAACCTGAACCCGTACGGCTCGAACTTCGCGCCTCAAAACCAGGATCCTACGAGTCCGGGCAAGCCACTGCCGGTCAATTTCTATCGGCCGTACCCAGGGCTGGCGAGGGTGCTTTACCGCGACTTTTCGAGTACGTCGAATTACCACTCCCTGCAAGTGCAAGCCAACCGGCGGTTCGCGCGGAAGTTCCAGTATGGAGTGGCGTGGACGTGGTCCAAGGCGATGAGCTTTGCCGACGGCAATTTCAGCCAAGTAGCCACGTGGGCGCCGTTGCGGGCGTGGAACTATGGGAAGGCCGGCTTCGACCGGACCCACACGCTCCAGATTTCCTATACGTGGGAACTGCCGCGGGTAAGCGCGTTGTGGAAGAACCCGGTGGCGCAGGCTGCGTTCGACGGATGGCAACTCTCGGGGATCTCAACGCTTCAGAGCGGGGCTCCGCAGTCGGTGACCCTGTCGACAACGGATGGAGCCGACATCGCCGGCGGCGGCGACGGGGTGCGTCCGGTCATGCTGGCGAATCCGGTGTTAGGGAAGGGCGAGCGCAGGTTCGAGCGGTATTTCAACACGGAGGCGTTCGGGCGGCCGGCGAGGGGGAATTTTGGTAACGAGCCGAAGGACGCGTTCCGCGGACCGGGGCTAAACAACTGGGACATTTCGCTGCTGAAGAATATTTCACTAGGATCGGAGTTGCGCCGGCTGCAGTTCCGGTGCGAGCTATATAACGCGTGGAATCACACGCAGTTTTCGACTTTGGATACGAGCGCGCGATTCTCGCCCGATGGGAAACAGACGAACACGCGGTTCGGGAGCCTGACCGCGGCAAATTCTCCACGGCAGGTGCAGTTATCGCTGCGCATCCTATTCTGACTATGCGACCCACCGATATTCAAATCCGCGAAGTTAAGGTGTCGTACGAGGATTACCTGTACCGGACACCGATCAAATTCGGGGGCGTGGCGCTGGACCGGGTCACACTGTTGAATGTGAATGTACGGGTGACGGGCCGGGATGGAACGGAATCCGCGGGGTTCGGGTCAATGCCGCTCGGCAATGTGTGGTCGTTCCCATCGCGCGCGATGAGCTACGAGCAAACACTGGCGGCGATGAAGGTGTTGGCGGAAGCGATCGCGCGGTTGACGCGGGATGGAACTGAATTCGGGCACCCGATCGACCTGAACCAGGCGCTGGAGCCGCGCTACTGGAAGGCGGCGGGAGAGGTGGGCCGGCGGCTAGGACTGGCGGAACCAATTCCCAAATTATGCATGCTGGTGACGGCGAGCCCGTTCGATGCCGCGACGCATGATGCCTGGGGCAAACTGCATGGCATCAACTGCTACCGGGGTTACGGCGCGGAGTACCTGGAGCACGACCTGGCACACTACCTGGGCGGGGAGTTTGCAGGGTCACGACTCGACCAGGTGGTGACGGCGAACCCAAAGGCAAAGCTGCCTGTGTATCACCTGGTGGGCGCGCTCGACCCGATTACGGAGAGCGACATCGGGCACAGGGTCGGGGACGGGCTGCCGGAGACGCTGCCGGAGTGGATCGCAGCGGAAGGTCTGACGCACTTAAAGATTAAGCTGAACGGCAACGACCCGGAGTGGGACGTGGGGCGCGTGATCGCTGTGGACCAGGCTGCGTCGCAAAGCCCGGAGCGGGTCTACTCGCTCGATTTCAACGAGCGATGCCCGAACGTGGACTACCTGCTGGATTTTCTGTGCCGCCTGAAGAAAGACTCGCCGGGGGTGTTCGAGCGGATCCAGTACATCGAACAGCCGACTGCGCGGGACCTGACGGCATCGCGCAACGACATGCACGAAGCTGCCCGGCTCAAACCCTTGATTATCGATGAATCGCTGGTGGACTACGAAAGCCTGCTGATGGCTCGAGAATTGGGATACAGCGGGGTGGCGCTGAAGGCGTGCAAGGGGCAGAGCAATGCATTGCTGATGGCGGCGGCCGCCAAGAAGTTCGGCATGTTCTTGTGCGTACAGGACCTGACGTGTCCCGGAGCTTCGCTCATTCACTCGGCGGGGCTGGCGGCGCACATTCCGGAAGTGGCCGCGATTGAAGCCAACGCCCGGCAGTATGTTCCGGCGGCCAATCGCGAATGGGCGGAGCGATTCCCGGGCATCTTCCGGATCTGGGACGGGGTGATGGATACATCGGGACTGACGGGTCCTGGAATGGGAGCGGCATAATCAGCAGTGGCGTGTTTGTGCTCTCGCATGCAGCCCCGACCCGCTAAGTGGTACGTGTCTCGTTATCTGCGATCGAACGATTGGATCTTCTATCTTTGCAGGAGGCCGTAAATGATGTTCCATGCCAGATTGTGCGCGTTATTGCCGGTTGCCGGTGCACGATCCGCTCAGGAGTTTCGGGCCGGACTTGGCGGGATAGTCCGCGATGCACAAGGGGCTGTTATGCCCCAGGTATCGATTGAAGCCACCAATCTGAAGACGAACGAGACGCTGCGCACCACCACCAACGCCTGCGGGTATTATGCGCTGCCGGTGCTCCCGATCGGAGCCTACCGGCTGACGGCGTCCATGGCAGGTTTCAAGAAGGCGATGCGTGAGGGGCTGGAATTGCGTGTCGGGGAGCAGGTGCAGCAGGATTTGGTACTCGAAATCGGCGCCGTCAGCGCGCGGCACATCGGCCGGACACTTCGACCTTACCTCGCTGCTGGCGGCGAATACAGTGCTGACCTCTCGCGTCTCTCGATGTTCAAAGCGTTTCAGTTGCGCGAGGGGCTCAAACTGCAGTTGCGAGCCGAAGCTTTCAATGCGACCAACTCGCCGCAGTTCGGCAATCCCAGTACCAGCCTGGCTTCGACAACGCCCGGCGTGGTGACCTTGACGCAGACTAACGATCCGCGCAATATCCAGCTCGCACTGAAGCTGGTCTGGCAGAAAGCGGGCGAGCAGCGACTCCCGGCATCTTCCGGTCCGTGACGGGGTGATGGTTACGTCGGGACTGACGGGTGCGGAAGTGGGAGCGATAGGGAAAACGAATATGCAAACACTTACCGGTAAGGGAACGATGAATCAGCAAGACCGCGCGGCACGGGAGAAGCGGTTGCGGCTGTCGGTAGCCGCGCGGAATTTCGAGGGTGTTCCCGTGCTGAAAGCGCTGGAACATATTTCCGCGGCGGGTTTCGACACGGTGGACAACTTCGACTGGAGGGATGTGGATCTCTTCCGTACGTACCGCGAAGGGTTGCGGCGATTCGGCCTGGGTGCGGGCGTACTGGTTATCAACAAGAAGCCGGATGTGAATGCGCTTGGGTGCAGCGTGGTGGATCCGGGGGATCGCAGTGGATTTTTGCGGGAATTGGAGCTGTGCGCGGCGGCTGCGCGGCAGGTGAATTGTACGCGGCTGGAAGTACTCACCGGGAACGAGCGTCCGGGCGTGCCGCGCAGCGAGCAGATGGACTGCGCGGTAGAGACGCTGCGGGCGGCGGCGCCACTGCTGGCGGCGGAAGGCATGACGGCCGTGGTGGAGTTTCTGAATACGACGGTGGACCACCCCGGATATTTTCTGGATTGCGTCGGCGATGCGGTGGAGTTGATCCGGCGGGTGGGGAGCGCGCACGTTCGGGTGCTGTTCGACATTTACCACGTGCAGGTAACGGAAGGGAACGTGATCGAACGGCTGCGCGCGAACCTGGAGCACATCGGGCAGATTCATTTCGCCGACGTCCCCGGGCGCCACGAACCGGGCACGGGGGAGATCAATTTTCGCAACGTCTTCCGGGCGATTTACGAACTGGGAGACCGGTATTCTGGATATGTGACGGCGGAGTACCATCCGTCGGACTTGTCGTTCCGGGACTTGGAACGAGTGAGGCAACTGGCAACCTTCGACGGAGAAGAGGAAAGGATCCGCCCATAACGGCGCCAAATTTATGATGAAGCGAACGATAGTGCTCTTAGGAATGCTGGTCCCGGTGGCGGCGTCCGGGGCGGAACCGGTGAACCGGCTGTCGCCACAAGAGAAAAAAGAGGGATTCGTCCTGATGTTCAACGGGAAGAATCTCGACGGATGGGACGGCGACTCGGCGGTGTGGTCGGTAAAGGACGGCGTGATCGTGGGGTCAACGGACGGTGGTCCGCTCAAGCACAACACGTTTCTGATTTATCGCCGCAGCAAGTTTTCGGATTTTGTGATGCGAGTCGATTTGAAGCTGAGGAACCACAACACCGGCATCCAATTCCGCAGCCAGGAATTGCCGGAGTGGGTGATGACCGGGTACCAGGCGGACGCCTCCGAGGCGGGGGAGAAATCCGCATGGGGCAACTTTTACGAAGAAAAGGGCCGTGGCAGGGGCGTGATGCAGACGCCCGACCAAGGCTGGCTGATTGGCCAGAAGGTCTACCACAAAGGCGATTGGAATACGTATGAGATCAAGGCTCAGGGAGATCGGATGCGTTTCGCGCTGAACGGGGTGGAGACGGTCAACCTGGCCGACGGCAAGGCTACGGATGGGTTGATCGGACTACAGTGCCACATGGGCGAGCCGATGCGGGTGGAGTTTCGGAACGTGCGCATCAAGCCGCTCCGCTGATGTTGGGATGGAAGCGTAAAGGAGAATAAGATTATGCAGTCGAATCATGTATCTCGCCGCGCGTTCGCAGCCGCGGCAATAGTACCGTTTAGCGCGGTTCGCGGCAGCGCGCAGAACTCCGCGGTTACGGTGGGATTGATTGGTTGTGGGGGGCGCGGGACGTATGACGCGAAACTCCTGAGCGAGCAAGTGAAGGGAGCGCGACTGGTAGCGGTAGCCGATTTATTCTCAGAGAAGGCGGAGGCTGCCAAGAAAGCAGCTGGGGTGCCGGATGCTACAGCGTACCGGCGAGACGTGGAACTTCTGGAAAAGAGCGGCGTAGATGCGGTGATCATCGCGACGCCGGTTTTTCTGCATCCCGAGCACTTGGAAAAGGCCCTCCGCGCGGGAAAGCACGTTTACATCGAGAAGCCGGCCGGCGCCGATGTAGCGGGTTGCATGCGTCTGATGCACGCAGCGGATTCGGCTGACCGCAAACTAAACATCACATTCGGATTCCAGCAACGGTATGGGGCGGGATATCGCAAGGCGAAGAAGCTTTCGGAATCCGCTGGATTTGGGCAAATGGTGATGGGACACTCCTACTGGGTCAAGAACCAAGTCAACCCCAACCGCAATCAGGAGGCCTTCCCGAAAACCGAGTTGGAGATTATGAAGCAATGGCACGAGTGGCGTGAGTTTTTTGGCGACTACATAGTGGAGAATAACGTTCACGGCGTCGATATTTTGAACTGGTTTCTGGGTGGTCACCCTTCAAAAGCGGTGGGCTCGGGCGGCCGAACCCTGACCAAAGTCGGGAACAACACCGACCATTCCTACGTGACCTTCGATTACGCCAACAATATGCAAGGGCATCTGCTTGGCTGTATGATCACACCGCAGTGGTATCGCGACGTGAAAGAGATGTTCTTCAGCACGAACGGAGTGATAGAGACGCATCGCGAATTCTGGCGGCACTATCGAGGTCCGCGCGATTTTGTGGAAGAAAATGAGCCGCTAGTCAACGGGAAGGTCAGGGATATCACGATCGATGCGCTGAGCGAGTTCATCCAGCGGGTGAAGGAGGGGCGGCCGGAAAATACGGCGGCGACGGCGGTGGACAGCACGCTGACGTGCATCATGGGACGCATGGCGACGGACGGGCGGCGGGAAGTGACGTGGGAAGAAATGATGAAATCGGCCTAGGGGCAGCGCGCCGGGAAAAGAACTGTGGACGGGCACCCGGCCGCGACTCACTGCCGTGGCCGGATTCGATGCCCCTAAGCCGCCGGCGCTCGGTGGCGGCTGGCCGTAGCATACGCGCCCCGAAGGAGAAGAGCACAGCGGCCGCAGCGGACAGATAGCGTACCGGGAAAAGAGCCCGGTGAATGCGCAACTCTGACCGCAACGGGTCTGCCGTCGCTCGGATTTAGTTTTGACCCCAATGGTTCTCGGTATGCACCTCCCCGCCGCCGGGTCTGCCAAGGTGGCGGCCCGCAGAGTGCCGGATCAGGGGCGTAGTTGGCCGCCACACACGTGTACCAAGGAAAACAGCGCAGGGGATGCGGGAGGCCGGGCGCGCCGGGAAAGAGATAAAGAGCCGTGGATGCGCACGCACTTCGGCACCCGTCATTTGGCCCCTATTCGCCCCTTTGAGAGCTTGAGCAATTCGAACCACATCACACAGACCAGGCCAGCCCCGAAACTTAGCGCCATGTCACCGGCGCGGAGCGGGGCGAAATGAAATAGACCCTGGGCCGCTGGGAGGAAAAGCACGAGCCCGAGGAAGGTGGCAGCTCCGCCGACCACCCACCAGAGTGCGGTATTGGGCACGCTCAGCATACTTACGATTCCTCGGGTCCACGACCGATTAGCGAGGATAACGACCAGCACCGATACCACCAGGGTGAGAAAGGTCAGGGCACGGGCTGCGTCCGGTTGCTGGCTACCGCGGGCAAAAAGGAACACGCCCAGACAAGCCGCTAACACGCTCAGCCCCTGAAGCACCGCCCATCCGACCGTGGCCAGCGAGAACAGCCGTTCGTTAGCGCTTCGCGGAGGACGCTTCATGACGTTGGCCTCTGCCTCTTCCGCTTCGAAGACGAGCGAGCAGGAGGGATCGATGATCAGTTCCAGGAATACGATGTGCACGGGGAACAGCAGCATGGGCCAGTCCAAGAAAAAAACCGGCAGCATGGAGAGGCCTGCAATCGGTACGTGAACCGCGAAGATGAAGGCGATGGCCTTCTTGATGTTGTCGAAAATGCGCCGCCCGAGCCGTACCGCCGCTACGATGGAAGAGAAGTCGTCGTCCAGCAGTACCAGGGATGCCGCCTCGCGTGCCACATCCGTGCCGCGGCCACCCATAGCGATGCCGATATGGGCGGCCTTGAGCGCGGGAGCGTCGTTGACACCGTCGCCGGTCATAGCGACGATCTCATGGTTTGCCTTCAACGCCATCACGATGCGCAGTTTCTGTTCCGGCACTACGCGGGCAAACACCTGGACTTCCTTAATCTGCTTCGCCAATTCCTCGTCGGACATACGCTCGAGCTCGGGACCGGTGATGATCCGCTCGGAATTTGCCAAGCCGGCTTGGCGCGCGATACTCTGTGCGGTGGCGGGATAGTCGCCGGTGATCATCACGACTCGGATACCTGCCGTCCGGCACTCAGACACCGCGGCTGGCACCGTGTCGCGGAGCGGGTCCTCAAGGCCGACGAGTCCCACAAACTCAAGTGCGAGTTGTCTGTGCTCGCCGGGCAGAGTGTGCGCCGCCATCCGGGCGCAGGCCACACCGAGCACCCGGAGCCCTTCCGCCGCGAGCGCCGCGGCCTCGCTTGCCACCGTCGCGCGTCTCTCTGGCGACAGCCGGCATAACTCGGCGATCGCCTCCGGGGCGCCCTTGGCGGCAACGACGACTTCTTCGGCGGCGCCCAACTTCCACGCCTGACTGACAGCCAGCAACTGCGGCGTGAGCGGGTACTCGCGCACCAGCGACCACTCCGGATGAAGATGTTCGGTCTGCATCAGCAGCCGGTCGCCTGCCGCCTGCAGAGCCAGTTCCATGGGATCGAACGGGTCCCGCTTGCTGGCCAGGATCGCGTTCTCAAGCAACCCATGGAACTCCTCGGAAAGGTTGGCGACATCGGCGCCGAGGGTGGCAGTGCGGCCGTTGATCGCCAGCTTCTTGAGCGTCATCTGATTCCTGGTGAGCGTTCCGGTCTTATCCACGCATAGAACCGTTGCCGCCCCCAACATTTCGATTGCGGGCATGCGACGGGTAAGCACCCGGCTGCGCGAGATCCGCCATGCTCCAAGGGCGAGGAAGATCGTGAGCACCACAGGGAACTCCTCCGGCAGGATGGCCATGGCCAGCGCAATGCCGGCCAGCAAGCCCTCTTTCCAGACCTGCGCCGTGCCACCCCGCGTGAGGGCATATACGATCACCACCAAGCCGCAGGCCGCCAGACCCACCACGGCGAGGATGCGAACCAGCCGCCCCGTCTCCTTCTGCAACGAAGTAGCCTCGGTCTGGATTTGCTGCAAGGCCTTCCCAATCTTGCCGAGTTCGGTATGCCCACCCGTGTTCACCACCTCCGCGATGCCTTGGCCCGCCGTCACCAGAGTCCCGGAGAATACGGATGGCAGATCGTCGCCACCTGGCCGTTCGAGTTGTTTCGCGTCTGCCGAAGGCGTCTTCCGCACCGGCATCGATTCTCCGGTGAGGAGCGATTCGTCCACGCTCAGATTGATGGCGCGCCTGAGGATAGCGTCGGCGGGCACGCGATCTCCCTCGGAGAGTACCAGGACGTCACCGCGGGCGACCTCACGCCCGGCCACACGGCGGCGGACGCCTCCCCGGATGACCAGAGCGCGCGGGCTGGACAGGTCCCGCAGCGCGTCCAATGCCCGCTCCGTGCGCCGCTCCTGGACAATTGTGATCCCCATGACGACGAAAACGAACCCGAGTAGCATCAGTGCGTCGCCCAGTGAGCCCATCAGCAGGTAGAGTGAGCCCGCTGCCACCAGCATCAGGAACATCGGTTCACGGACAACTTCGATGACGATCGCCAAGAGCCCTCGCTTCTCCGTCGAGGCAATCTCGTTGGGTCCGTCGCGTTCGATATTCCCGAGGGCTTCGGCCTCGCTGAGGCCCGCAAACCCGGTGAGGTCGAGGCTGGTACCACCAGACCTTGGAGTATTCTCCAACACGCTTGTTTTGGCCATCCCTGCTTCAGCAACCTCCCAATAGGTGGCGGTCGGATCTATACCCGACACGTAATTACTCAATCGGCCGGCGAGTCCAAGCTCCATCACTTATATCGCGCCGAACCTTCTGTGCGT
>JANYJN010000706.1 GCA_025358475.1 Candidatus Solibacter sp. | reverse complement strand
CCTGATGCGTGCCATCTTCCAAATGGGTATCCCGGTTTCCGGGAAGAACATGTTCCCGTCCAACATCGCGGGATTGCCCACCTGGTTCACCATACGGGTCAGCAAGCACGGGTACATCGGGCGCCGCAAGGAAATCGATTTTCTGGTGGCCATGAACCCCGAAACCGCGCGCGAGGACGTCATGAAGTTGGACAGCGGCGCGGCCGTGGTTTATGACGAGCCGTTGAAACTCAACGAACTGCGCGCCGATGTGCACTTTTTCCCGATCCCGTTCGATAAGCTGGTGGCGCCGGTGTGCCCCGATGCCAAGTTGCGGAAACTGGTCCGCAACATGATCTACGACGGGGTGGTGGCCAAACTGCTCTCCATCGAAATGGAAGAGATCCACAAAGCGCTAGTCAAGCAGTTCGGCAAGAAGAAGGCCAAGGCCGTGGAACTGAACTGGGGCGCCTGTCAGGCCGGTTTCGAGTACGCCACCAAAACGTTCACCGGGCCGATGCGCTTGAAGGTGGAGCGCATGAACGAAACCGCCGGCAAAATCATCATCGACGGCAACTCAGCCTGCGCGCTGGGCTGCATGTTCGCCGGTTGCACGGTGGTGACGTGGTATCCCATCACGCCTTCGTCGTCGCTGGTGGAAACCCTGATCGGCTACATGAAGCGCTTCCGCACGGAGCCGGAAACCGGCAAAGCGACCTTTGCCATCGTGCAGGCCGAAGACGAACTGGCCTCCATCGGCATGGCGCTGGGCGCCGGATGGGCGGGCGCCCGTTCGATGACCGCCACCGCCGGACCCGGCATCTCACTGATGAGCGAATTCATCGGCCTCGGCTACTACGCCGAGCTCCCCGCCGTGGTCTTCAACGTGGAGCGCGTCGGTCCCTCCACGGGGTTGCCCACGCGCACCGCGCAGAGCGACCTGATTACCACGGCGCTGCTCTCCCACGGCGATACTAAACACCCCATGTTCTTCCCCGCATCGCCGGCGGAATGCTTCTCCATGTCGATCGACGCCTTCGAGTTTGCCGAGAAGTTCCAGACCCCAGTGTTCGTCATGACCGACCTGGATCTGGGGATGAACAACTGGACCTCGGAAGCGTTCGCCTATCCGGAAAAGCCCATGGATCGCGGCAAGGTGCTCTCGGCCGAAGATCTCGAAAAGCTCGGCGGCTTCGCGCGTTACCGCGACGTGGACGGCGATGGGGTGGGCTACCGCACCCTGCCCGGCACCAACCATCCGGCAGCGTCCTACTTCACGCGGGGCAGCGGCCACAACGATAAGGCCCAGTACACCGAACGCGAAGACGATTACATCAACAACATGGACCGGCTGGCGCACAAGTTCGAAGTCATGCGCCAGTTCGTCCCCCAGCCGGTCACTCAGGAAGCCGCGGGCGCCCGCATCGGCTTCATCGCCATCGGCACCTCCGACTACGCGGTGAAGGAAAGCTGCGATCAACTGCGCGACGAATACCAGATTGCCGCCAGCTACATGCGGCTCAAGGCGTATCCGTTCACTTCACACATGTCGGACTACATCCGCCGCCACGACCGCGTCTACGTGGTGGACCAGAACCGCGATGCCCAACTGCTCGGCCTGATGCGCCTGGAACTCGACGCCGAGCTGATTGCCAAACTGCGCAGCGTCCGCTACTACGGCGGCCTGCCGCTGGATGCGCGCACCGTCACCGACGACATCGTCAAACAGGAGGGCAAGTAAATGAGCACCACCCTAACGCCTCCCCCCGCCAAAAAGGTCAACCACATCGGGCTGGAGGTCATCAACTATAAAGGCAGCAAGACCACGTTGTGCGCGGGGTGCGGCCACAACTCAATTTCCGAGCGCGTGGTGGAAGCTTTCTATGAACTTGGCGTGGAACCCTGGAAGGTGGCCAAGTTCAGCGGCATCGGCTGCTCTTCCAAGTCGCCGGCCTACTTCCTGGGGCGCTCCCACGGCTTCAACGGCGTCCACGGACGCATGCCGGCCATCGCCACCGGCGCGCTGCTGGCCAATAGCACGCTGATGGGGATCGGCGTTTCCGGTGACGGCGATACCGCGTCCATCGGCCTCGGCCAGTTCCTGCACATGGTGCGCCGCAATATGCCACTCATCTATATCATTGAAGATAATGGCGTTTACGGTCTTACCAAGGGACAGTTCTCTGCCACAGCGAACGTCGGCTCCACGCTCAAGACCGGCACGGTCAACGATCTGCCGCCCTTCGACTGCTGCGCCCTGGCCCTCAAATGGGGCGCCACCTTCGTCGCCCGCTCCTTCAGCGGCGACAAAAAGCAGTTGCAGGCCATCCTGAAAACCGCTATCGCCCACAACGGGCTGAGCGTGATCGATGTCATCTCGCCCTGCGTCACCTTCAATGACCATCAAGGCTCCACCAAGAGCTACAGCTACATGAGGGAGCACGAGGCGGTCCTCCATGAGTTAGATTTCGTACCTTATTTCCAGGAGATTGTGGTCGATATACCGGAAGGCGAAGTCACGGATGTCGAGATGCACGATGGCTCCCATTTACGCATCCGCAAACTCCACCGCGACTACGACCCCACCAACCGGCTGGCGGCCGGAGCCATCCTCGAAGAGGCTGAAGCCAAGGGTGAAGTCCTTACAGGTGTTTTATATGTGAACCCGTCTAAGCCGACTTTCCTAGAGCAGCTGAACTTGGTGGACGCACCCATCGGGACCTTGCCGGAGTCCAAAACCAGGCCCTCCAGGGAGGTTTTGGAACAGGTGATGGAAGAGCTACGCTAATTTGCGGCAGGAGGGAACTGCCCGCACTTTCCATCGAGTCCTATCATTGCTTTCGTAAACGGTAGATGATAGCATCATCGTGGTCTGTCATCCTCCGAGGCAGATTGTAGTAGAACTCTACGGCTCCCCGCCTCACTGGCGTGGAGCCTTTTTTTGGTCGCAGGTTACCGATGCGCCATCGGAGCCAGGACCGTAAAAAGGTGTGAAACAATGCACTACGCAAGGCGAAAGCGCCTGCGCCACCACCGGCAAGTCGTTTTGCAAGCCAAGGTGGGGCAGGCGCTTCTCTTGGAGTTACCTTCGCCATGCCCCGGTCCGGAGCTCACGCCTTAGTCCGCCGAAGGCGTAAGGCATTTCCGATTACGGAGACCGAGCTGAAACTCATCGCCGCCGCCGCGATCATCGGGCTCAACAGCAGACCAAAGAACGGGTAGAGCACGCCGGCCGCAATCGGCACGCCGAGCGCGTTGTAAACGAAGGCGAACCACAGGTTTTCCTTGATGTTTCGCATGGTGGCGCTACTCAGCCGGCGCGCGCGCAGGATGCCCCCCAGATCCCCCTTAACCAGGGTTACCCCGGCGCTCTCCATCGCCACGTCCGTACCAGTTCCCATGGCGATCCCGATCTGCGCTTTGGCCAGCGCCGGGGCATCGTTGATACCGTCGCCCGCCATGGCAACGAACCGTCCTTCGTCTTGCAAACGCTTAACCGCTTTGCTCTTGTCTTCCGGAAGTACATCCGCAATCACGTCGTCGATTCCCAGTTTGGCCGCCACTGCCTGGGCCGTTGTCCGGCTGTCGCCAGTCAACATGACAATCCGGATGTTCTCCTTCTGCAACTGCCGGATGGCTTCCAGAGTGGTGGTCTTGATCGGGTCGGCAACACCGATCAGCCCGGCGAGTTTGCCGTCCACGGCGACGAACATCACGGTTTGGCCATCCGCGCGCATCGTCTCGGCCTCCGCGGCCATGCTTTCCGCACTGACACCGGACTCGTCCATCAGCCGGTGGTTGCCCAGCAGCAGGCCCAGCCCTTCCACCCGGGCTTTGACGCCCTGGCCCGTCACGGATTCGAAGCTTTCGGCGGCCAGCAGCGCAATGCCGCGGGCTTCCGCTCCCGCCACGATAGCGGCGGCCAGCGGGTGTTCACTGGCGCGTTCCAGGCTCGCGGCCAGTTGCAGCAGTCGCTTTTCGTCGAAGCCGGCGGTGGGTTTCAGCGCGGCCAGTTTTGGCTTGCCCTCAGTAAGCGTTCCGGTTTTGTCCACCACCAGCGTGTCCACCTTGCGCAGGAACTCGATCGCCTCGGCGTTCTTGAAGAGCACGCCCATCGTCGCGCCCTTGCCCGTCGCCACCATGATGGACATCGGCGTCGCCAACCCCAGTGCGCAGGGGCAGGCGATAATCAGAACCGCCACAGCCGCGATCAAAGCGTGGGCCATTCGGGGCTGCGGCCCAACCAGCGACCAGACCACAAACGTCAGGACGGAAGCGCCCACAATGATCGGCACGAAGTAGCCGGCCACTCGATCGGCCAGCTTCTGTATAGGTGCACGGCTCCGCTGCGCTTCGGACACCATCCGCACAATCTGCGCCAGCAGAGTCTCCGAACCCACGCGATCCGCCCGCACCACCAATGTCCCGGTGCCATTCAGTGTCGCACCGGTGACTCGGTCGCCGGCCACCTTTTCCACTGGGATCGCCTCGCCGCTGATCATGGATTCGTCTACGCTGCTCGCGCCTTCCATCACCACGCCGTCCACCGGTACTTTTTCCCCTGGGCGGACTCTCAGGCGCGCCCCAACCTGCACTTGGTCCAGCGGCACATCCGCCTCGGAACCGTCTTCCCGCACCAGGCGGGCGGTCTTCGGCGCCAGGTTCAGGAGGGCCCTGATGGCGGCGCCGGTCTGGCTGCGGGCCCCCAGCTCTAAAACCTGCCCCAAAAGAACCAACGTGACAATCACAGCGGCGGCCTCGAAGTAAACCGCCACGTTGCCGCCGTCGTCACGGAAAGTTGCCGGGAATACTCCGGGCCCCAGCGCGGCAACCAGACTATACCCGTAGGCCACCGATACGCCGAGTCCGATGAGGGAGAACATGTTCAGGCTGCGATTCACGACCGATTGCCAGGCGCGGACGAAGAACGGCCAGCCTCCCCACAGGATCACCGGGCTGCTGAGGATGAGTTCCACCCACGTCCACGTTCGCTGGGAAGCCAGTTGCCGCAGCGGTTGTCCCGGAATCATTTCGCCCATCGCGGCGATCAGTACCGGGATGGTCAGCACCACACTGGCCCGAAAACGCCGCTTCATATCGGCCAGCTCGGGATTCTGCCCGGTGCTGGCCGAAATCGTCCTGGGTTCCAGAGCCATGCCGCAAATCGGGCAGTTCCCCGGCCCGTTGCGGACTATCTCCGGATGCATGGGGCACGTGTACTCCGTGCCCCTGGTTGCAGCCGTGCTGGGTGCAGGGTTATCCGCAGCAGCCATGGCCGCTCTTCGGTCCGGCAGACTTACTCAAGTATTGCTCCGGACTAAGGTCGAACTTATCTTTGCACTTTAAACCACAGAAGTAATATGTCTGTCCTTTGTACTCGGTCCGTCCCGCAGCGGTAGCCTTTTCTATATCCATGCCGCAAACAAGATCTTTCACAGTTGTGGTGTTCTTCACTACTGTCTCTCCTTCGGTCTCTTCATCTCATGCTCGTACACGCAAGCTGGTGGCCAATCCCGGGTGGCCCTCGGCATGCTCAATTCACTTTAGGGGATAACTATGAACACAAAATCGGTTTCAATGATCGTTGTACCTTTCGCGCTGATGTTCAGCGCCGTGGGCGCGGTAGCGCAAGATATGCCGCACGGGCAGATGAAGCAACC
>JANYJN010000514.1 GCA_025358475.1 Candidatus Solibacter sp. | reverse complement strand
TGGCAGATAGAGCAAGAAGGTCGCGCCCTTACCTGGCTCGCTCAGCACGTCGATCAGTCCTCTGTTTTGCTTTACGATGCCATACACGGTGGACAGCCCCAGGCCGGTTCCCCGCCCGCGTTGCTTAGTGGTGAAAAACGGTTCAAAGATGTTTTGCCGGGTCTCGTGGCTCATGCCGGCCCCGGTGTCGCTGACGGCCAGCAGCACGGCCGCTCCGGACAGCGCATCCGTGTCTTCGGCGGCCGGGCTTTCCCCCGGTTCCACGTTGGCCGTACGAAAGGACAGTCTGCCACCCTCCGGCATGGCATCGCGCGCGTTGGCCGCCAGGTTGATCAGCACCTGGCTCATCTGGTCGGCATCCGCCCGCACCTGCCCCAGCCCTGCCGCCAGATCCACGATCACCTCCACATCCTCCCCCACCAGACGTTGCAGCATTTGTTTCATGCCGCCAACCAACACGTTCAGGTCGATTGGTTTGGGCTTGATGATTTGCTTGCGGCTAAACGTGAGCAACTGCTTCGTCAGGCTGGCCGCCTGTCCGGAGGCCCGCGTGATCTGCCGGGCGTAATCCAGAAGAGGGTCGTCGCTGGACAACTTCTCCTCCAGCATATTGCTGTACCCGGCGATGACGGTGAGCAGATTATTAAAATCGTGCGCCACGCCTCCCGCCAACCGGCCAATCCCTTCCATTTTTTGCGCTTGCAGTAACTGTTCTTCCATACGAAGACGGCCGGTCACGTCGCGGGTTGCCGAAACGAAGCCGGTAAGGTTTCCCGCCACGTCATGAATCGGCGAAATCGTACCCTCGGAGTGGTACCGCGATCCGTCTTTCTTGCGGTTGGTAAAGCTCCCGGACCAGATTCCGCCATTGATAATCGTGCTCCACAAGTTGTGATAAAACGGGGCGTCTTGCTTACCGGACTTCAGGAACCGCGGATTCCGGCCAATGACCTCGCTCCGCGAGTATCCCGTCAACCGCTCGAAGGAAGGATTGCAGTATTGAATGTTCCCCTCCAAGTCCGCTATCAGAATCTCCTCGGCAGTCTGCTCCACTGCCGCAACCAGGCTGGCGCGCTCCGTTTCCGCGCGCCTTCGCTCCGCGGAGCCCAGTATCTTCTCCCGCTCCGCGGCCGCGCTGGCTTCCCAAAATGCGCGCCAGGTGCTCTTGGTCTGCACCATCAGAAAAATCAGGTAGATTCCCGCCAGGCCGGACAGCCCGAGATACCGTACTCCGCCCAGAAAGGCGGTCGAGCCTATCGTGGGACCGGCCAGCAGAATCAGACACCGGGAGGCCAGCGTAAGGTCCGGCGCAAGGGAAGACGACGCCCCGCCGGCCAGCGCCGCGGTGCACAGCAACAGTAACATGGACGTCCACTCCCCGCCATACCACTGGACCGTCCCCGCGCAGAAAAGCCCCCACACTACAAACGTGGCGTAGGTAGCCCCCTTGAAGACCAGTACATCGCGCGCCAGGGCGCCGGCCCCAGGACGCTGCACGCGCCGGGCGGAGATAAGCCGCAACCCTCCCAGCAATAGCGTAAGGCAGCCGGTCAGCACCAATACGAACGGATGGTCCGCGTAGTAGGGCGTGGAGATTCCTACCACAACGCACACCACGAAGTAGACCATCGATCCCGAGAGGGCGCGCCTGGCGAGTTCCCGAACCACCATGCCCTCGACCGCCAAACGGAGGTCCGGCTCCAGGTGGCCTGACCTGGACGATTCTTCCGGCTCGGGAGCGCGGCTCATGGCGTGTAGTTTAGCACCCACAGTGGTACCCTCTGGGTCCGCCTGCGTCAGGACGGTTTCTTGCCGGGCAGCGATGCCGGATTTTCGTGCGTCCGTTCCTTGAATTTGCCCCGCAAGGACGAGGCCAACGAAACCGCCGACTCGCCGAACTTGTCGCGCATACGGTCCGCCGCGGCCAGCGTCCGCTGCCACTTTTCGTGCTGAGCTTCGCCCAGCAGGTCCATCTGCCCGCCGCCTTCCGCCCAGCCCGCGGCCTGCACGCCCAGCAGGCGCACGGTGGCGCCCGCCTTCCAGTTGTGCTCGAACAGTTGGCGGACTCCCGCGAAGATCTCGGTGTCCAGATCGGTGGCGCGCGGCACCGATCTGGCGCGCGTAATGGTAGTGAAATCCGTGTACCGCAGCTTCAGTTGCAGCGTGCGCGCCTTCAGCTTGTGCTCGCGCAGGCGCCGCCCCACCATCTCCGAGAGCCGCGCCAGCGTGGATTCGATGCGCTCCAGATCGGCCGTATCTTCGTCAAAAGTGTGCTCGTGACTGATCGATTTCGGGCCTTCGTCCGCGCCCATCTCGCCGTCGAACCAGCCGCCGGCGTCGAGCCCGCGCGATTTTCCGGCCAGCGCCAGGCCCCACTTCCCGAAGCGTTGTTCCAGAAACGCCTCGTCCAGGCGCGCCAGCTCGCCCACCTTGCGGATGCCCACCGCGTGCAGATTCTTCTCCATCACCTTGCCCACTCCCGGCACCTTGCGCACATCGAGAGGCGCCAGGAACGCCGCCTCCCCTCCCGCCACGATCCACAGCACGCCGTTCGGCTTGGCCTGGTCCGAACTGATTTTGGCCACCAGGCGCGATGCCCCAATGCCGATGGAACAGTTCAGCCCAGTCGCCGCCTTCATGCGTTCATGCAGCAGGTGCGCCGCCTTGAGCGGCGGCCCGTAGAGCCGTTCCGTCCCCGTCATGTCGAGATAAGCCTCGTCGATCGACGCCATCTCCACCAACGGCGAAAACCCTTGCAGCACCTCGTGGATCTTGTGCGAGTATTCGCGATACCGCTCCGGGTGTCCGTCCACGAAGATGGCCTGCGGGCAGAGTTGGTACGCCGTCCGCAATGGCAGCGCCGAGTGCACGCCGAATTTGCGCGCCGCGTAAGACGCCGCCGCCACCACCCCGCGCTCATCGGCCCGCCCGCCCACCACCACCGGCCGGCCCACCAGCGATGGGTCGTAGAGTTCCTCCACCGAGACGAAGAACGCGTCCATATCCACGTGGAAGAATGTGTGCACCTTACCAGCGTAGCAATCCAAAATGGCCGGGGCCGCCCGGTGAGTGCCCGACACAGCAGTTGAGCAACGCTGACCCCCATCAGAGCTGCGACCGTGAGTACCTGCCGAGTCGAATTCGGGCCGGAATTGGCACGATTTTTCTTCTGCGCTCTCCGCTCCCTCTGCGCGCCGTCAGAAGAGGCACGAACCTGCCCCTTTCGCCGCAATTAGTCCTCGTTTTCTCTGCGTTTATCTCAGCGATCTCTGCGCCTCTGCGTTGAGCTCGTCTTATTGTTTGGTTCCGCCTTCGCCGGCTTAGAAAGCGTTGGATTTGCCGGGGAAATCGCTCCCACGGTCGCGGCTCGGATGGGTGGCCGGCATTTTGATCCCTCCCCGCAACACCTGTGAGTCGAATTCACGGATTGACCGCGCCAAGTCATTCGAACTAAAATGAATGTAAGCTAAGATCAGTTCTTTGTCTCAGGAAACGGTGAGTCGTATGAACGCTACACGCCTTTCGATCTCCGTGTTGTGCCTGTCCCTGCTGCCCGCGATCTCCGCCGTGGCGCAAGACAGGAAGAGAGCCGACTCTTCTCAACGCGAAACCGTTGCCCGGCCCATGACCGAGAAGGAACGCAAGAAGAAGGAAGAGAAACTCCGCAAGGAGTTGGAGACCCCCTACCGCAAGTGGCTCAATGAGGACGTAGCCTACATCATCACCGACGAGGAACGCCAGGCGTTCAAGCGCTTGCAGACCGACGAAGAGCGCGAGCAGTTCATCGAGCAGTTCTGGCTGCGCCGCGACCCCACGCCGGATTCCATCGAGAACGAATTCAAGGAAGAGCATTACCGGCGCATCGCCTACAGCAACGAGAACTTCGCTTCCGGCATCCCGGGCTGGAAAACGGATCGCGGGCGCATCTACATCACCTACGGACCGCCCGATGAGAAGGAAACTCATCCGTCCGGCGGCACCTACGAGCGTCCTATCGACGAGGGTGGCGGCACTACGTCCACCTTCCCGTTCGAGACTTGGCGCTACCGCTACATCGAGGGCGTGGGAAGCGACATCCTAATTGAATTCGTCGACCCGACCATGTCGGGCGAGTACCGCATGACCATGGATCCATCCGAAAAGGACGCGCTCCTGTACGTCCCGGGCGCTGGCTTGACCATGATGGAGCAGATGGGGATGAGCAGCAAGAACGACCGTTTCAACCGCACCGATGGCACTCACCTCGGCGTGGGGACAGGGGCGCAGTCGGAAAAGATGAACGAGTTCAGCCGCTTGGAGCAGTTCGTCAAGCTACAGCGCCCGCCGGCCGTCAAGTTCAGGGATCTGGAAGCCGCCGTCAATTCGCGCGTCAGCTACAACGTCCTGCCTATGAAGGTCCGCGCCGATTTCTTCCCGCTGACCGAAGCCAGCGTGCTCACCTTCATCACCCTGCAATTCGACAATAAGGACTTGCAGTTCCATGCCAAGGACGGCGTGCAGAAAGCGGCGGTCAACATTTTCGCCAAGGTCAGCACCATGACCCGGCGCATCGTGACCAACTTTGAGGACACCGTCACAGTCGATAGCCCGCCCGAGTACCTGCAACAGACCGCGCAGCGCAAGTCCATCTACAACAAGGCCATACCGCTGGCGCCCGGGACCTACCGCTTGAATGTGGTAGCCAAGGACGTGATCGGCGGCAACCTCAGCAGCTACGAAGTGGCGCTGGTGGTCCCGCGCATGGACAACGAGAAACTGACGGCCAGCAATATCGTGCTGGCGGACCTGATCGAGCACGTGCCCACCAAGAGCATCGGCATGGGGCAGTTCGTGATTGGGACTTCCAAAGTGCGGCCGCGCGTGGATGACATCTTCAAACGCGAAGAGAAGATGGGAATCTACTTTAAAATCTATAATTTCGGAACGGATGGAGAAAACCGCATACCGGAAGGCGAAGTCTCCTACGAGCTCACAAAAAACGGCACCAATGAGAAGATTTTCGAACTCACCGAGGATGTTTCGAAGATCCCCGGCGCCTCGGCCAACCAGGTTACTGTCGAAAAATTGTTCCCTCTCAAGGACCTGCTCCCGGGGCAATATACGTTACGAGTGAAAATAACCGATAAATTCCGTAAACAGGTACTCACCCCTACCGCCCAATTTACGGTAACCTAGGGAATGGCGGGGGCGCCCCGCTCCATAGAGCGTCGTATGATGCTGGAAGCACGGACGCACAAAACGCTTGTGTCGCTGGTTCTGGCGGGCGGGGTGTGTCTTGCCGGGTCCGGACTCGGGCGGGCCGCTACTCCGTTCCCGCTGGCCGGCGCCATCACGGGTTTCGTCACCGACGCTGCCGGCATTCCGCAGATGGGCGCGGCGGTGATCCTACTCAACCGTCAGGAGCGCCAGTTCGAGCGGGCGCTCACCGACGACCGCGGCGCTTTCCGGTTCCTCGGGCTCATGCCCGATCTCTACTCCATCAAAGTCACTTTGGGGGCCTTTGTGCCGGCAATCAAGAAGGGCATCCAGGTGCAACCCGGCATGGCGAGCGTGCTCAACGTCAACCTGAACACGCTGTTCAGCTCCATCCAGTTTGCCTACCCGCCGATTGAAAGCGGCAGCCTGATGAGCGACGAGTGGAAGTGGGTGCTGCGCAGCGATTCGCCCACCCGGCCCGTGCTGCGGTTCAACAGCGAGGTCGTGGCCGGCAGCACAGTAGCGAAGGTCTCGCGCCGCACGGCGGTGTTCAGCGACACGCGCGGTGTCTTCAAGGTATCGGCGGGCGAAGGGCCGCTCTCCTCCGGCACCGGCAATGAGGCCGGCATGGGGACGGCATTCGCCGTGGCCACGTCGCTCTACGGCAGCAATATGCTGCAGGTCAGTGGCAACGTGGGCTACGGATCGCAAACCGGAGTGCCCACCGCGGCCTTCCGCACCAGCTACCGCCGCAATATGGGCGGCGGGAGTCCGGAGGTGTCCGTCACCATGCGGCAGCTATTCCTGCCGGGCCGGTTGGTTGCCGCGTTGGCGGGCAATGCGGGTGCCCTGCCCCTGTTGCGCACCATGGCGGCCAGCTTCGACGACCACACCGAACTCAGCAGCGAGCTTTCCGTGCAGTACGGCTTCACGCTGAATTCCATCGCCTTCCTGGAGCACCTGAATTACGCCAGTCCTTATGCGCGGGTGACCTATTCGCTGGGCGAGAACGGCGAAGTGGCGTTCGCCTACACTTCTGGCGACGCGCGTCCCGATCTGGCGGGCAACGGGCTGCGTGACGCGGATTTGCAGCGCGAGTTGAGCACTTTGGGACTGTTCCCGCGGATCAGCTTGCGGGCAGGCCGCCCGCGCGTCCAGCGCGGCGAGAATTTTGAGTTGGCCTATACGCGCCAGATGGCCTCTCGCACCTACCAGGTGTCGGCCTACCGCGAGCGCGTGAGCAACGCGGCGCTTTCGCTGGTGGCCCCGGTCGGTATGTATGCCGCCGGCGACATTCTGCCCGATCTGTTCACCGGAACTTCCACGTTTGACGCCGGCGATTTTCGCAGCACCGGTTACACCGCGGCGGTCACCCAGAACCTCGGTGACCACCTGACCGCCACGGTTATGTTTGGATCCATGGGCGCCCTGACGGCGGACAATCGGGAAATCGTGAGCGACAGTCCCGATGAGTTGCGGTCCATGATTCATGCCGGTCGCCGCAATGCCGCCACGGCGCGTGTCACCGCCACGGCGCCCTGGACCGGCACCCACTTCATCGCCAGTTACCAGGTCTCGGCCGATCACCGCTGGGCATCGCCGGGACACAGCTATAGCACCGCTTCGGTGCGCCAGATGCCCGGGTTGAACCTCTACGTGCGGCAGTCGATTCCTGGCCTGAGAATGCTGCCCTGGCGCATGGAAGCCACCGCCGATCTGCGCAATATGCTGGCGCAAGGTTACCTTTCGCTCGGTACCATCAGCGGGCAGCAGGTGCTGCTGGTGGACAATCCGCGCAGCGTGCGCGGCGGATTGAGCTTCATTTTCTAGGCATGC
>JANYJN010000640.1 GCA_025358475.1 Candidatus Solibacter sp. | reverse complement strand
CGAACGCGCTGTTGAAGAGGTCCGGCCTGGCGTGAGGGGGGCGCTCCGTTGCCCGGGAAGCCGGAACCACGGAAGTCGTCTATCCCCCGCAGAGACGCAGAGGCGCAGAGATAAGCGCAGAGTAAACAAAAAACAGGCCTTGCAGAGGAAGCAGAGTACCCAGGATGTCTCCTTCGCGATCTCCGCATGCCATACAGCGAGACTGAATCCTGCCTTTGGGTTGAGCTTGTTCTTGGTTTTCTCAGCGCTTATCTCTGCGCCTCTGCGTCTCCGCGGGGAATAGACGACCTCTCTGGTTCTGGCTTTGCCGGGTTAGGGAACGGTAGCCCCCCATCGGAGCCTTCCCTTTGGCAAGTTTCCCTAGTAACCTGTGGGTGGAGCAAGACGATGACACAGACAGGCGAAGCCAAGGTGGAGTGGAATCCGGAAAAGAAGCATTGGCAGGTGGTGATCCAGGTGGGCGCTGAGGTGATCCGCCGGCAGTGCGCGAAGACGCCGCCCGACGCCAGTGACGCGGAACTGCGAACCCTGGCGATCCAGACGGCCCGTGACGAGGGGTACACGCTGGACGAGGCGCAGGTCTCGATTGTGCGCTGATGTGAGCGCGCGATTTGCGCCGGCGCGCGCAATGCCGTTATCCTCTGGTCCTGATGCAGCGATTCAAAACTCTCGCCGTGCACGCCGGACAGGCGCCCGACCCGGCGTACGGCGCGGTCATGACGCCCATCTACCAGACCTCCACGTTCGCCTTCCAGGGTGTCAACCGTCCCGGCCCTTACGAGTACTCGCGGAGCGGCAACCCGACGCGCAAGGCCCTGGAAAACTGCCTGGCCGCCCTGGAGAATGGCGCCGCCGGATTCGCCTTTGGCACGGGCATGGCGGCGGAAACGACGCTGCTCATGCTGTTCCAACCGGGCGAGCACCTGATCATCCATAACGATCTCTACGGCGGCACGTACCGGCTGCTCGGTCTGATGGCCGAGCGCGGTATCGCCGTCGAATACGTGGATCTGCGCGACGAAGGCGCGGTGCGGGCCGCGATACGTCCGGCGACGCGCGCCATCTGGATCGAGTCGCCCACCAACCCGTGCATGAACCTGGTGGACCTGGCCGCCATCGCCGGCATGGCGCGCGCCGCTGGCGTGCTCACCATCTGCGACAACACCTTTCTGTCGCCCTACTTCCAGCGGCCGCTGGATCTGGGATTGGACATCGTGGTGCACTCTACCACCAAGTACATCAACGGGCATTCCGACGTGGTGGGTGGCGCCATCGTGGTGCGCGACATGGCGCTGGCGGAACGCATCGCCTACCTGCAGAACGCGCTGGGGACGTGCGAGGCGCCCTTCGATTGCTTCCTGGTGCTGCGCGGCATCAAGACCCTGGCACTGCGCATGGAGGCGCACCACGCGAACGCGCTCGAAATCGCGCGCTGGCTGGAGAAGCACGCGGCCATCGCTCGGGTGCATCACCCGGGACTGCCGTCGCACCCGCAGTACGCGCTGGCCCAGCGCCAGATGACGGGCTGCGGCGGCACCTTCTCCTTCCGCGTGCGCGGCGGCGAGGCAGAGGCCTTCGGGCTGCTGGGCGCGGTGCGCCTCTTCACGCTGGCCGAATCGCTGGGCGGCGTGGAATCCCTGATCGAGCACCCGGCCACTATGACGCACGCTTCGGTGCCCGCCGGAATCCAGCGGCAGATGGGCATCACGCCGGACCTGGTCCGCATCTCGGTGGGGATCGAGGACGTGGCGGACCTGATCGCCGACCTGGATCAGGCGCTGGGCGGCGGGTCGGTCTGAGGGTTGGATGGGCTCGCGCGGGAATGGGTTGGGCGGGATGAAAAGCGGTTCGCTTGATAAAGTGTAAGTCGTTGTGTTTGGTATGCGCTGGGAGGACAAATGGGTTTGTCTGGTATTTTGGTTCCCGGGCGGCAGTGGTGATCCGATTGGTGAGAGCACGTGGGGTACCTTCTATTCCGAGAGATAGCACGTGAAGGGGGTGGAGTCCGAATGCGCCGGGGTTAAGTGACGGGAGGGAAGGGGCTTATTTTTCAGGGTGGCCGGTGACCGATTGCGGTCCAGCCAGGCGGGGCTGGCGACCGGGTATTGGGGCGCGGCCGTGCAGTTCCCCGCCCCGTCCCACTCATTGCGGACGATGCGGGAGCCGCGAGGCTCGGCGCCCATACGGGCACGCGCGAGCCTCGCGGCTACGGTCTAACGGGCGTGGACCTTATCGACGGAGGCGTCGGAGAGGGGGCCGTGGCACGCGTCGCATGCTTCGCCGAGGGTGGGCGAGGTCATGGTCCAGGCGTGGGCAGCGGCGGCCTTGGTGGTGTGGCAAGAGAGGCAGGCGGCGGTGGCCGGGCCCTGCGTGGTGAGGTAATCCCGCGGCGTGGTCTGGGTGATCAGGCCGTCGGGAAGCGGAAGGTCGTAGGTGCCGGGCAGGTGGCATTTTAAACAGTCGCGGCGGTCGCCGACATAGCCGACGCCGTTATAGTTGTTGATGCTGCCGCCGTGTCCGATCACCGTGAAATCGTTGGTGAGATTGGAGCCGGTGTGGATCTTGTGGATCAGGGTCTTGAAATTGATCGATTCCGGGATGTCGCCGGTTTTGCGCACGCCCGCATCGGTCACGGTGGGGTTGTGGCAAACCACGCAATACTCCACGTTCTGGCGGATGCCGCCGTGCAGCAGCAGCTTATCGTGGCAGCCCGCGCAGAGCGCCTGGCTGACCACCTGGCGGCGGGGGGCCACCTTGCTGCCGTCCACCGGGAAGTAGAAGACCTTGTTGAAGCCCACGTCGCGGACCACGGTGGAGTTCACCGTGCCCGGGTTGACGGTGAAGTTATTGTAGCCCTCGATGCCAACCGCATAGCTGCCGGTGGCTTTCGCGGGCAGGGCGGCGGTGAAGGTATAAACGAACTGGGGGCCACTCGGCTTAGCCTTGCGGGCGTCCTCGGAGACGTAGCCGTTGTAGTCCGTGGTGGAACCACTCATGACCAGGTTCAGGAAGCTCATTTTGGTGATGTCGAGCGAGTTGCCATCCTTGCCTTGGACGGTAAATGTGACGCTCGGGTTCTGGCCGGCCTTGGCATTATCCACCGCGGTGATGGCGAACACGACGCCGGGCAGTTGCTGCGAACGGGTGGCCACGGTGTGCCCTCCCTTGATGGAAGAGTCGAACTCGGCGCCGCTCGGTTTGTGGCAGTTGGTGCATTCGTTGTCGCTCACTTGCGGCAGATTCACGTGATTTAAGCCGCTGGCGAAGTTCACGTTATCGTGACAGGCGCCGCAGGCGGCACGGCTCGGGACGGTAAGGTAATTGTTTGCCTGAGGAGCCTTCTGGTGGCAGACCTCGCAGGTCTTCAACTCGTCGATGCCGGACGGGAATCCGACTTCGGAGAAATCCGACCATTGGCCGCGATGCCAGATGCGGTACGGCGTGCCGGCGATCACGCTGGGCAGGTTCTTGCCCATATGGATTTTGTGGATCAGCACGGGCATATCCTGGCTGAGCAGGGTGTCGGGATTGACGGTCTGCGGCGTGTGGCAGAGAATGCAAAGCTCCATTGTGAGGCGGGAGCCGCCGTGGCCGATCAGCGGGTCGTGGCAGCCGTTGCAGACCGCGGTGGGAACCACGGAGCGGGTGACTTTCACCGCCGAACCGTCGGGCACGAAGTTGAAGACATCGTTGCTCACCGACGCCCATTCGTCCTGGGTGATGAACTCGCTCAGGTCGCGAGTGGCGGAGACGCCGATGGAGTGGGTGACGGTGGCGTCGAACGTGGTGGGCGCCTTCGTCTTAAACGTATAAGTGTAGTCACCGTCGGCATTCTTCGTCCAAGTGCCGCCGGAATCGTTGGCAGCCTGGATCTGGGAGGCGTTGGTGTTGCCCGGCATGGTCGCTTTGGCCACGTTAGTAGTGTAGGAGACATACTGGGTCTTGCCGGCCGGAATGTAGGCGGCCATCACGCTCATGGAAACCGGTCCCGGTGTGGTGATGCCGGCGCGATCAAGCGGCATACCTTTGGGATCGGTGATGGTGACACGGGCGGCGATGGTGCCATCCTTGGCGATGGTGGCGGAGACGATCTTGACTGTCACGCCGGGCCGGATGAAGTTGACCAGACTCTGGTCCAGGTAGGCCGCTTTGTCGTGCTTGGTGTAACCGGGATTCAGCGTCTTTTGCGCCGCCAGCGGCATGGTAAACACCGCGAGCAGGGCAATCGCGCCACTAAAGAATAATTTCCTCGAAGACATTACTTACTCCTTCTGAACTAACCTCAGGAATCAAGCGAAACCTGACCTGCCGCAGGCGCGGCGTTACCCCCAAAATGGTATCCGTTGCGAAACTCGGTGGAATTCGCGACAGAATATCATTAAATACCACGGTATCTCAATATCCGAATTACAGCAACTTGGAAATTGCCCCACTAGCCGGAAAATCCGGCATGGCTGCTGGGTTAATTTACCCACTTGACATCATCCCTCCGAGTACCCTATTCTCTATCAATGAAGTATAGTATGTATGCCGCCAGCGTCCTGCTGGCCCTCGTCTCCGCTCCGCTGGCATTGGCGCAGAGCGGCAATAGCACGATTTCCGGCAGCGTCAAAGACGCCAGTGAAGCGGCGGTAGCGAGTGCTCACGTCAAAATCACTAATATGGATACGGGCGTGGGGAGCGACACCGTCACCAATTCCGCCGGACTCTACCGCGCGGGGGCGCTGGTGCCGGGAAGTTACCGGATTGAGGCGGATGCGGTGGGTTTCGCGCACCTGACGCGCGGGCCGGTCACCTTGCAGGTCAGCCAAACCCTGGCCATCGATCTGACATTGCAGGTCAGCGACCAGACCGCCACGGTCAACGTGGTGGAATCGGCGCCGGTCACCGAGTCGCAATCCTCCGACATCGCGCAGGCGGTGAATCGCCAGATGCTGGCCGGACTGCCGCTGCCCAACCGCGCCGCGTCGTCCCTCGCCGCGCTGGCGCCGGGGGTGGTGATGATCGATCCGGGCACCGGAACCGCGGAGAACTACCCGGTGTTCAGCGTGGCCGGCGGGCGGGCGCGCAATCAGAACTTCACCCTGGATGGCGGCAATGTCTCTAACGCGGTGGGTCTGACGCGCCCGCAGCAGCTCACCAGCCTGCCGGTGGATGCCATGCAGGAATTTCGGGTGATCGCCAACAACTACTCCGCTGAATTCGGACACTCCACGGGCGGCGTGATTACCATGTCGACGCGTTCCGGCACAGGGCAATTCCACGGCAGCGCGTTCGAATCCCTGCAGAACGACGTCTTCAACGCCCGCAACTTTTTCGCCGCCTCGCGGCCGCCCATCCGCTTGAACCAGTACGGCGCATCCCTGGGCGGGCCCCTCCGCCATGAAAAGACGTTCTTCTTCGTCACCTGGGAGCGCACCGGCCAGTTGACCGGCGATACCACCATTTCCACCGTGCCCACGGCGCTCAACCGCGGCGGGGATTTTTCCGATCTGCGCGGCAGCGCCGGCCAGCCGGTGTCGATTTACGACCCCGCCACCACGGCGGGCGCCAGCCGGCAGCCCTTCCCCGGCAACCAGATCCCGCTGGCGCGCTTCGACCCTATCGCCTTGGCCGCGCTGAGTTACTACCCGGCCGCCAACCGCGCGCCCAGCCTGACCAATGCCAACAACTTTGTGGGCAGTAGCAAAAACCGCCTCAATCGCGACATCGTGGTGGCGCGCCTGGATCACCAATTCCGGCCCGCCGACCTGTTCACCGCGCGCTACTACATCAATGACAGCGCCACTGACAACTCCGGCACCTACGGCATCCCGGTGTCCGACCCCGCCGGCGATCTGACCGACGTGCGCGTACAGAGCATGCTGGGCGCGCACACCCACATCTTCCGCCCCAATCTGGTGAACGAACTGCGCGTCACGTACCTGCGGCGCAAGTTTCTGGATACGCGCGCCGGCTACGGCGAGAACCTGGCCGGCAAGATCGGGCTCACGGGTGTCAGCGACGCCGCGTTTCCGGCCTTCACCATTCCCGGCTACGCCACGCTGGGCAATGCCACCGCGGTGTTCCGCTTTCAGACGCCGATTCTGGACCGGCAGATTCTGGATTCGCTCTCCTGGAACCGCGGCAAGCACGCCTGGAAATTCGGTATGGAGTTCCGCGCTGGCGCCAACGACGAAATCCGCGACCGCGGATCGTCCGGCAATTTCACCGTCAGCCCGCTGATCACGGACCTGCCCGGCGTTTCCGGCACAGGCAACGCGCTGGCCAGTTTCCTGCTGGGCGAGGTGAGTGCAGCCAGCGTGCAGGTCTCCGGCAAGATTCCGTCGCGCGCCTCGTACCTGGCTTTCTACGCGCAGGACGATTGGCGCGTCAGCGATCGCTTGACCGTCAATGCCGGCGTGCGGTGGGAGGCGGAACTGCCCCGCCGGGTGGTAGGCAACAAGATGAACTCATTTGACCCCACGGCGATCAATCCGATCTCCGGCACGCCGGGCGTGGTGACATTCGCCGGAGTCAACGGGGTGCCCGTGCGCGCCTTTGCCACCGACACCAACAACTTTGGACCGCGGGTGGGATTCGCCTACCGGATTCCGCGCAAACGCGAGACCGTGATCCGCGGCGGCGGCGGCATTTTCTACGGACCCACGGTCAGCAACACCATCGGCGATGTGGCGTCGCTGGGCTTTTCCACCTCCGCCAGCTATGTCGC
>JANYJN010000639.1 GCA_025358475.1 Candidatus Solibacter sp. | reverse complement strand
GCCGACGCCCCCGTCGGCCTGCCGGCACACTGAAAGATGTCGATCTCGTCGTTCCGGCAGCCGGACGGGGACTCCCCGCGCGGACCCTGTGATCCGCCCCACTAATCCGCCCGTTCTCGCGATAGTGCTCGGCGTTTCATGGAATTGAGCGGGCCGCAGGCCCATCCCCACAGGCCAGGAGTCTTGTCCTGCATATCAACCCACCGGCACGTCCGGTGCGGATTGCATGGCCAGTTGGGCGAACCAGCCGCGCGCCGCGATCAGTCCATCGGGAGTTCCTTGCTCCACGATTCGGCCCTGGTCCATCACAATCACATGGTCCGCGTCCTTGATCATGGAGTAGCGGTGGGCGATCACCAGCGTGGTGGGCCGGTAGGAGAGGCCGCCGAGCGATTTTTTGACCTCCTGTTCGGTGGCAAAGTCCAGATTGGCCGTGGCTTCGTCCAGCACCAGGATTGGCGGGTGATCCACCAGGATTCGGGCGATCTGCAGCCGCTGCCGTTCTCCCACCGAGAGCCCCACGCCACGCTCGCCGATTTCCGTGGCCAGCCCTTGGGGTAAGCGGTCCAGCAGGTCCCCCAAGCCCGCGGCGATGGCCGCGTCGCGCACTTCCACGTCGGTGGCGCCGGGCCGCTTGTATCGCACGTTTTCGGCCAGCGTTCCCCGGAAAACCGCGCCATCGGCGGCCACCATTCCAACGGCGCGCCGCACGGATGACGGGTCCAGTTGCGCCAGGCACTGTCCGTCAATCCGGATCTCGCCGGAGTCGGGGTCCCAAAGTTTCAGCAGCAGGTCCACGGCGGTGGTCTTGCCGGCGCCGGATGGCCCGGTAATGGCGGTGACCTTACCGGCTTCGGCGGTAAACGTGACGCCGCTCAGCACCTGGCGTTGCGGTCCGTAGCCGAAATCCACCCCGCGGAACTCGATTTTGCCGGGGCCGGCCAGCAATTCGACGCCGGACGGTTCCATCGGGTGGGTGTGCAGCAAGCGCACGGCGCGATGCAGCGAGGCCATGTGTTGCTGCAGGTTGACCGCGATGCTGCTCAATGAATCGATGGGATCGTAGATGCGGTCCAGATAGGCCACGAACATGACGACGTCGCCGGGCGTGAGCCGCCGGTCCAAGACCATCCAACCGCCGTATCCCAGCACCAGCGCCTTACTGAAGTGGCTCAGGGCGCTTTGCAGGAACAGGTAGCGGTTGCCCAACCGTGCGCGATTCAGAAAATCGCCGTAAGCCTCCTGCGAAGCCGCCTGCAAGCGGTCGCCCTCGCGGGTCTCGGCGCCCGACAGCTTGACCGTCTTGATGGCCGCCAGGGCGTCGTTGATACGCACCGAGACGTTCTCCCACATCATGTAATACTCGGCCATGCCCGATTCCAGGCGGCGCGCCGCATGCCGTGTGATGACCAGATAAACTGGCAGGATAGCCAGCGCCGCTACCGTGAGCCTCCAGCTTTGTGTCAGCATGATGGCGCAGATTCCGATGATGCTGAGCACCTCCGGGGCGATCTGCCGCGCCACGGCCGATACGATGGGCGCCACCTGGTCGGATTGATCGATGCGCCGGGCCAGTCCCCCGCTGGCCCGCCGGTTGAAGAAGGCGAGCGGCAGGCGCAACACGTGGCCGAAGGTGGCCTGGATCAGGTTCGCCTCGATGGAGCAGGCCACGCCCGTGCTCTCCAAATCGGCGGCCAGGGAGAGGAAGTAGCCCACCACGCTGATGGCAAAGAGCAGCCCGACCGCCCACAGCAGTGTGGCGAGGGCCTGCTTGCGGGTGCGCGGCGCAACGTAGTCGGTGCGATGCGGCAGTTGGGTCTTCTCGAGGCGTTCCAAACGCTGCTCGCGGATCTGGTCGGGCTGCGCCTCGGTGGGGGCATCCGGCGGGCCCGCTTTCTCCCCCGCGCGATCCACAAACAACCCGGCGACGTCGTTGATGGCGGCGCGGTAGATCAGCGGCTGGAGCAGGTTGGCGCCTACTCCCAAGAGGGCCAATAGGGCGATCACGAGGAATCGTCTCTTGTAGGGCTGCCCCAGTTGGAGCAGAACCTTCCACGTGCCCAGATTTTCCGCGGAGTGTCTTCGCGACATGGCTTACAGCAAGATCGTAGCAGGCGGTGGGCCCCAAGTCGGAGGAGGCCGGCTACGTGGAGATCGAAAAGAAGTTCAAGGGCAAGTTGCTGCTGACCGTATGTCGCCTGACCTTCCACCGGCCCGCCCGCGCGAGTGACGCTGCGCGGGTGAGAAGCAATCACTCCCTAACCCGGCGAAGCCGGAACCACACAGGCAGCCTATTCACCGCAGAGACGCAGAGATCGCTGAGATAAGCGCAGAGAAAACCAGAAACAAGA
>JANYJN010000509.1 GCA_025358475.1 Candidatus Solibacter sp. | reverse complement strand
AGCACAACTTCAGACCGTCGGAGGTCTAGCCGTCCAGTTTCACCTTGCCGGAGAAACTGCGATAGGTGTAGACAAAGTATCCGCAAGCCAGGATCATGCCGGGGATGAACCACATCAGCCCGACCTGTAGGCCATACAGAGGCGCCGCCGAGTTGTGAACGGTGAGCCCAAGTGCGGGATCGGCGTTCGAGGGTAGCACGTAGGGATAGATCCCGAAGGCCGCGCTGGTCAGCATCCCCAGGATGAACAGGCAGGAGGACAAAAAGGATTCAAGTCCTTCACGCAGGCCGCCAAGAACCCGGATGCCGGTAAGTCCCAGGATCGCCGAGAGCGGGAAAACGTAACCCCACGGGTGCGCCGCAAAACTCTCTTTCAAATGCGGTTGAATGCGGAAGCTCGCGACCGTAATCAGAACCACCCATATCAGGAGAACCCACCAGGTGCCTCGGGCAAACCGGCGCGCACGACCCTCCACCGCTCCCTCTGTTTTCAACGCGACCCAGAGCGATCCATGCACCGCGAGCGTCAACAATGCGGCAACCGCAATCAGAATGGTGTACCAATCCAGAATTCCGGTGTCCTTGCCCGCGGTGAAATCTGTCCAGAGCGGCAGGAAGAATTCGCCCGAACGGTCCAGCGGTACCCCCCGAACCACGTTACCGAGCGCGGCGCCGAAGAAAATCGCCAGTAGTGCGCTGGCGCCTGCGAAAACCACGTCCCAGAGGGGTTGCCAGACCAGGCTCTGAATATGGTTGCGGAACTCGATCGAAATACCGCGCAAGATCAAAAGCCACAGCACGATCATCAAAGGCAGATAGAAGCCGCTGAAGCTCGACGCATAAAGCGCGGGGAACGCGAAATAGAGCGTGCCGCCACCGGCAAGCAGCCATACTTCGTTGCCGTCCCAGACGGGGCCGATTGAGCCCAGAACCGCCCGGCGTTCCCCGTCGGTGCGCGCCACGAACAGGTGGACGATGCCGGCGCCCAGGTCAAAGCCGTCCAGGACCACATAGACGGTGATCATGACGGCGACTAGACAGTACCATATGGTTTCCATGGTAGAGACTCAAAGCGTTATGGCGCGTGCCTGCGTCAGATGCTCGGGACCCTCTTCGATTTCGCGACGCACCAGGAACAGGAACAGAATCGCGAGCACCGTGTAGATCCCCATAAAGCCGATCAGCGTGAACAACGCATTGCCCGCCGAGACGTGGGGGGATACGCCCGCGGGCGTGCGCATGATGCCATAGATTAGCCACGGCTGGCGCCCCATTTCCGCGGTGATCCACCCGGCGGTAGTTGCGATATACGGAAAGGGCAGCATCAGCATCAACAGCCACAGCAGTTGGCGCGCGTGATACAGCCGGCCGCGCCACAGGCTCAGCGATGCCAGCGCCATGACACCGATCAAAACTGTCCCCAGCCCGACCATGATGTGATAGCTGTAATAGAGCAACGGAATATTGTCCGGCAAGCGTTCCGGCGGAAACTCATTGAGGCCCTTCACCTCCGCGCCCCAGCGCTGATAGGTCAGGAAGCTGAGCGCGCGGGGGATGGTGATCGGGTTGTCCAGCCGGCGATTTTCGAGGTCCGGTTGTCCAATCAGGGCGAGCGGCGCTCCGTGCTCGGTTTCAAAGAGGCCTTCCATGGCGGCCAGCGTGGGCGGTTGATACCAGGCGATGTTCTTGCCTTGCCCGTCACCGGTGGGGAATGCCATGAGAAATGTGGAAATCATCCCGGCGATCACCCCGAGACGCACAAACGTGCGGCCATACTCCTCACTGCGGTTAGTGAGCAGGTAAAACGCTCCCACAGATGCCATGACGAAACTCGCCGTGACCACCGAGCCGATCATGTTGTGGAGGTACTGCCAAAACAACCACGGGTTCAGCAGTAGCCCGGCAAGGCTGGTAAGTAGGATCTCGCCGTTCTTTCCTAATTCGTACCCGGTGGGGTGTTGCATCCAGGCGTTAGTCGCGATAATGAAAAAACCGGAAAGCCACGAGCCGGCAAAGACCAGGAACGCGGCGAACCAGTGCGCCTTCGGCCCAAGTCGCTTTTCTCCAAACAGAAAAACGCCCAGAAAGCTGGATTCCAGAAAAAAGGAAAATACTCCTTCCATGGCGAGCGTCTGCCCGATGACTCCACCGGCGGCCTTGGAGAAGCGCGCCCAGTTAGTCCCGAACTGAAACTCCATCGGGATGCCCGTAACTACTCCCATGGCGAAGTTGATCGCAAAGATTTTGGCCCAGAATCGGGCCGCGCGGTTATAATGCTCCTCGCCCGTCCGCAACGCCATGGTTTTGAGGATCAGGATCAGCAGCGCCAACCCCATGGTCAACTGCGGGAAGATGTAGTGAAAAGTTATCGTGAATGCAAAGTGCAGGCGGTGAACCGTTAAAGCGTCCATAGGCCGGAAGTTCTTTTCTCCTATCCTGGCTCATCGACCAGTCGCCGGACTGTTCTCAAGCGCGAACTTTCACCGGGCAGTCGGAAGACGGCACCCCAAGCTTTCGCAAAAACGTGATCATCGGACACCACTTCGTGAATGCCGATTGAAACAGGTTGAGCCCCACAAAGGCGGTGAACAATAACCAGCCGGGATGCACCCAGTATCCCATAGCCACGCTGGCCATGACGAAAAAGCCCGCGATTAAGCGGAGATAACGTTCGATGGACATACAACCTTCCTCCTACGATTCACAACAAAGTAAACGATTGGTACCGTCATACGGGAAAGCGCCAGCGAGGCCACTTCGCCCGCCATCAGCGCGATCGCGAGACCCTGAAATATGGGGTCGAAGAGAATGATCCCCGCCCCCACCACTACCGCCGCGGCCGTCAGCAGCATGGGCCGGAAACGCACCGCGCCGGCATCGATCACCGCCGCATCCAGCGCCATACCCTCCTGCAAACGCAGCTCTACAAAATCCACCAGGATGATGGAGTTTCGTACCACAATTCCGGCGCCGGCGATAAATCCGATCATGGAGGTGGCGGTGAAAAATGCGTTCATCATGCCGTGCGCCGGCAGAATTCCCACCAGCGAGAACGGTATCGCCGCCATAATGATCAGCGGCGTCACGAACGATTGGAACCATCCCACCACCAGCGCATAAATCAGGATGAGCACCGCCGCAAACGCGATCCCCAGATCGCGGAATACCTCATAAGTGATGTGCCATTCGCCATCCCATTTCATGGAGTAGCGGTCGGAATCGGTGGGCAGCGCCGCCATGTGTTGCTCGATGGCATAACCTTCGGGCGCTTTGAACTTATCCATTTCCGGTCCCAGTTTCAGGATGGCGTAGACGGGGCTCTCCATCGCGCCTGCCACATCGCCGGTCACATAAGTCACCGGCATAAGGTTCTTATGGTAGATGCTCTTGTCTTCCACGGCCTGCGTAACCTTCACCAGCTCGCGAAGCGCCACCAGGCGGCCCGAGCGGCCGGTCACGTTCAGATTCTGAATCCGTTCCACATCGGAGCGGCTGGCGCGGTCCAGCCGGACCATCAGCGGTACGTCTTCCTTGGCGGAATCCACGTGCAGCAATCCGGCCTGATACCCCGCCGACGCCACCTGCACGGAGCGCGCGATATCGTCTTCGGAAATGCCGTTCAGCGCAGCCTTCTCTTTGTCCACCAGCAGGTGGTATTTCGGCTGGTCATCCTCCACGTACCAGTCCACATCCACGACGCCGTCGGTGCGCTTCCATAGGTCGCGAATCTGTCTGGCGATGCCTATGCGGCCCTCTTGCGCCGGCCCGTAGACCTCCGCCACCAAAGTCTGAAGTACCGGCGGACCTGGCGGCACTTCCGCCACTTTGATGCGCGCCCCAAAGCGATTGGCGATGGGCAGCAGGCGCTGCCGTACTTGCTTGGCGATCTCGTGGCTTTGCAGTTTCCGGTCTCCCTTACTGCGCAGGTTCACCTGTATATCGGCCACGTTAGATCCGCTGCGCAGATAGTAATGCCGCACTAAGCCGTTGAAGTTGAACGGGGATGCCGTGCCCACATAAGTCTGTAGATTGACCACCTCCGGTTGGCCCAGCGTCGCGGTGGCCAGCTCGCCGGCTACCCGGGCGGTTTCTTCAAGCGTGGTGCCGTTGGGCATGTCCACTATCACTTGAAACTCACTCTTATTGTCGAAGGGCAGCATCTTGACCTTGACAAACTGGAAGTAGAACAGCGAACAGGATCCCAGCAGCAGGAACACGACACCGCCAAGAAACCCCCAACGCAGCGGCGCGCTGTGCAAAATTGCGCCCATCACTCGCCTGTAAACTCTGGTGACCAGATCCTCCCGTTCCCCGTGCCCACCCGCGTCCGAAGGCTTCAGAATGCGCACCGCGGCCCACGGCGTCACAATCAACGCGACCAGCAGCGAAAACACCATCGCCGCACTGGCGCCGATCGGGATCGGCCGCATGTACGGCCCCATTAACCCGCCGACGAATGCCATCGGCAGGATCGCGGCGACCACGGTGAGCGTGGCCAGGATGGTGGGGTTGCCCACCTCGTCGACGGCCTCGATAGCCACCTCGTACGGCGGCCGGGCGCGGTTCGCCGGCATACGCCAGTGGCGGACAATATTTTCCACGATCACAATGGCATCGTCCACCAGAATGCCAATCGAAAAGATCAAAGCGAAGAGCGTGATCCGGTTCAACGTGTAGCCGTACAAATAGAACACGGCAAGCGTGAGCGCAAGCGTAACCGGGATGGCCAGGAACACGATCAGGGACTCGCGCCTGCCAAGCGTGATGGCAATCAGAATGCTCACCGAGATAACCGCGATCAGCATGTGCAGCAGCAGTTCGTTCGATTTCTCGGCGGCGGTCTCGCCATACTGCCGCGTGATGTCCAGCGTAACGTCCGAGGGGATCACCACGCCCTTCAACGGCGCGATGCGGCGCAGCACATGGTCCGCCACCTCCACCGCATTCGTGCCCTTGCGTTTGGCAATCGAAATGGTTACCGCGGGCAGAGACTCCTTCGACGCGGCACTCACCATGCGAACGTACTCGGTAGGTTCCGCGCCGCCATCGGTGACTTCCGCCACGTTGCGCACGAACACCGGTTTATCGCCCGCCACTCCCACCACGACGTTCTTGACATCCTCGGAAGTGCGTAGGAACTCGCCGGTTTCCAAAAGGTATTCGCGATTTCCCGAGTCGAACTTGCCCGAGGGAAGCCGCCGATTGGAAAGCCCCAGCGCTCCCGCCACCTGCAAGGGAGACATGTGATAGCCCGCCAGCTTTGCCGGATCAAGCACGATGCGCACTTCGCGGCGCTGCCCGCCCATCAGAGTCACCGCGGAAACATCTGGTACCTGTTTGATGGTGTCTTCGAGTTGCGCGGCGATGCGCCGCAAATCGAAATCGTTGTAACGGCGGCTGGAGAGCGTGAGCGCGAGAATCGGCACATCGTCGATAGAGCGCGGCTTCACCAAGGGCTGCGAAGCGCCCGGCGGAATCAGGTCGAAATTGGCGAACAACTTCTGGTTCAACCGGACGATGCTCTTCTCTTCGTCCTGGCCCACGTAGAAGCGCACAATCGCCATCGACATTCCAGGGCTGGAGGTAGAGTAGATGTACTCCACGCCCGGGATCTCCCAGAGCAGCTTTTCCATGGGCTTGGTGACTCGCTCTTCCACCTCGTGCGCCGATGCGCCGGGCATCTGAACGAAGACATCAATCATCGGTACGATGATCTGAGGCTCTTCCTCGCGCGGCAGTTTCCACACGGCAAACGCCCCGATCAGCAGCGCGCCGCATATCAATAGAGGCGTCAGTTTGGAG
>JANYJN010000633.1 GCA_025358475.1 Candidatus Solibacter sp. | reverse complement strand
GCCTCCGCGGTGGGACGCGCGAAGCTTTCCACCAGCGCACAGCCGGAGGGGGAGAGCGCCAGCAGCAGTTCGCTTTCGCCCACGCGCACCAGGTGCAGGGTGTGTTGCGGTCCAAGCGGCAGACGTTCCAGACACTCCATCCGCCGCCCGGCGGATCTCTTCACCAGCGCCACACCGGCAAACCCCCGCCGGCGCAACACCCACAAAGTTGCACCGAGCAGCAGCAATACCACTGCGACCCCGGCCATTTGTTGGATCACTTCCATTCGAGTCCTCCCGGCCAACGGGGAATTCGCCGTATGGCCCGTCAGAAGTCGTCCCGGAAGTCGGTGATGCGCACGCCGAGCGAGTTTTCGATCACCACGATCTCACCGGAGCCGCAGAGCACACCGCCGATGTAGATATCGATATTCTCGCCCGCGCTTCGTGAAGTGCCGATTATGCAGCCTTCTTCGAGCTGCAGCACCTCGCGCGTCGTCATGACGCGCCGGTCGAGTTCTACTTCGATATCGACCGGTACATCGCCCAGCGGCGCAATCTCTTCCTGAGGCGTCATCTTCTTCCTGCAAGTGATCGGCAGTTCCCGGAGAAAGGTTTAGGGTCTTTCTCCTAGTTCCACCATGGGTTCGAGCGAATTCCTGCTTGAGGCGGGCCATCTCCGCTCAGTGAATCAGGCCGCTTAGCGAATCAGATTGATGGTTTCCTGGCTTAGTGTGTCGACCGTCGTGATGACTCGCGAATTCGCCTGGTAACCGCGCTGAAGAACGATCAGGTTGGTGAACTCGCGGGCGATATCCACCGTGGACGATTCGATAGCGCCGCCCACGATGTCACCGCGGCCACCCTGATTGGGCAACCCGATTGCCGGCGTCGCAGTGCGCGCGCTGAGCTGGTAGTTGTTATTTCCGGTGGCGATCAGCGACGCCGGATTGCGCACGCCGGCCATCGCCACCTGACCAACCACCACCTGCTGGCCATCGGAATACTGTGCCAGCATCTTGCCGCCGTCCCCCAAACCGACACGGATCAACTGCGCTGCCGCCGAGCCGTTCTGCGAACTCGCCGACGGCGCCGAGGGCTGACCGAATTGCGTGATGCGTCCGGCTCCGGTGGCGGTGAAGGGGTTCCAGTCGAGATGGATGTCCGCCGCGCCCGAGTTCAGACCCGCAATGTCAAACGCGATGGTGGATCCCAGCGCCGGTGAAGTCAATTGGCCGTCGGTCCCGAAGGTCAGCGATCCCGACGCCCCCGAGATGTCTGAGGGTGTCCCCGCCGTCCCGCCACTGATGTCTTCGCCTGGAATGGTAACGTTGTAGCTCCACGTGTTGGGCGCCGTCTTCTGGAAGTTCACGGTAAGCACGTGCGATGTGCCGAGGCTGTCGTACACCTTGATCGTGTCGGAGAAGGCCGATGTCGAAGTCGGGGTAGCCGAAGAATTCAAGTTGACGTCCATGGTGAACTGGGTGGACGCGATCGGTTGTTTGGCCGCTCCGACGGGGACCAGGATATCGCCGATGGCGCCATTGGTATTGAGAGCCCCGGTGGTCGCGTCCAGTGACGTCCAACCCTGCACCCGCTCGCCGGTGTTGGTCTTCAGGTAGCCTGCATCGTCCACCTGGAAGGAGCCGGCACGCGTGTACTGGGTATTGCCTTGGGTGTTTTTGGTCACGAAGAATCCGTCACCCTGGATAGCGGCGTCCAGCAAACCCGTGCTCGATTGGATCGCTCCCTGGGTGAACTGGCGGATCGTCAGCGGGGTGCCTGTGCCGAAGCCCACCTGGGTTTCGCCGAGGCCCGCGCCCAGCGATTGCGTGACCAGATCGCGGAAATAGACCACGTTGGTCTTGAAACCCGGCGTGTTGAGGTTGGCCAGGTTGTTACCTACCACATCAACTGCCGTGGCGGTGGCGTTGAGCGCGGAAAGAGCCGTCGAAAACGATGTGAACATCCGGTGTCTCCTGTCAGTTGGTGGTTGAGGTGGTGCCCGTTGTGGTGCCGGTACTGGTGCCGCTGTGTGCCTGCTTGTCCAGATCGCTCCGGATGGCCGACAGATCCTGGCCCATATTCATCGATTGCTCGAGTGATTGGAACTGTGCCAGTTGGGTCAAAAACTGGACGCCGTCGGTCGGGCTCATCGGATCCTGATTCTTGATTTGGGCCACCAGAAGTTGTAGAAACATGTTCTTGGTGACCTGGGACGTGCCGGTAGCCGCCTTGGTGGCGGACGAGCCGGGACTCGCCGCCGCGGGATTGTCCTGCGAGATTGCCGGGATCATAGATTCTCCTTTACGAATACATGGTGTTGCCGGTGACTTCGGCGGCGATCATCTTGTCCACCGTCTGCTGGGTGTAACCGTGGTCGTAGAACCCGGCAACGAGTCCGGCGTTGATCATCCGTCCGTCGGGCATCTGGATCATTTGATTCGGCTGATTCTGTTGAAAGGGGCCGAATGGGGTAATGGAATTCATCGCCACCACCTTGCCGCCCAACATCTGCGCCACCTTGGCGGCTGTGGCCGGAGTCGCGAAGTAGTAGGGGTTATAGCCGTAGCTGCCCCCGGGTCCGGTTCCGCCGGCACCCGTGCTCCACGGATTGGGGCCGAAGAGCGATTGCGCGGTGGGCGCCAGCGGGCACGTCGAAGCCGCGGAGGGTACCACCCCCGCGGTGGGGGACCACGGGGTAACCGACCCGATGGTGCCGGGAGGCGCCGCCGGAACCGCCGCTGCCGGAGCGGCGGCGGGCGGGGCGGCGGCGGGCGGGGCGGACTGGTTTTTCAATATCGTGCCGAAATCCGTCGTCGAGGCCGGATTGCGGGTGTGTGCCCGGAAATCCGATCTACGCCGCATTACCGGCGCAGTGTACGTGGGGCGTGCCGCTGTTCTTAACGTAGGGATGACATGAGCCATGCGAAATCCTTTCCTTTCTCCTTTTGGGGTGTCGCTTCCTGGGGACTCTTGGGACGCCGTTGCCCGGCGCCGTCTGGCGGTTCGCGGTCTTGTTGGCCGGGTTGCGCGTCGGCATCCTGCGATGCGCCGCGCGCCGCGGATTGAGCGGTGTGCCGCAACTCGTTGTTGGAAGATGCCACCGGGTGCCAGGCTTCGCTCTTAAGGCCGCTCTCGGCGAGCCGGGCGGAGAGCGCGGGCAGGTTTTCGCGCAACGTATTCGCCAGAGGTTCGTCCGCCGTCCGCACCGTCATCTTTACGTCACCGGCGCGTTCGGACAAGCGCACTTCGACGCGCTGCTGCCCGGCGGTGACTTCGAATTTCATGTCGCGCACGAGAGGCGCCTTCACCGCTTCGGGTTTGGCCGCGCCATCCATGACATCTTGCGGACGGACCGGTTTGGCCAGCGTAGCCTCCGGACGCTCCGGCGCCGTTTCCGCCCTCACCGGTGCATCCAGCGACGCTGGCGGAATCATCGTGCCCGCGGTGGCGGTGGCGGTGGCGCCGGCGGCAGGGCCGGTGCGCTCCGGCGTGTGGTCTGGCTGGTCCGGCGGGGCCACGCGTTTCTCGCTCGCCTCCGCCGGGCCGGGCACAGGGGCGCCGCCCTGCTGCGCCGGCAGGGGAGTCCGCTGGGACCCTTCGGCTGCCGGAAGCCCGGACGGCGAAGCGAGCTGCGCGGTACCTTCGGACGTTGACATCGCCTTCATCTGCAAGGCAAAAGCGACTTCGCCGCGGTCGGGAGTGCCGGTTTCCAGGACCTGGACCTTCGTGTCCGCGGCAGGGATGAGACTCTCGGCGGGGCTTGCTGGTGCTGCTTCCGCCGGCACCGGCGGGGCGTGCGGTTCCAGTGCGGGCCTGGGGTCAGCCGGCAGCTCAATAGGCCGGAAGACCGGTACAGGTTGCGGTGCCGGTGCCGCCGTTGAAATCGAATCCACGGTCCGCGGGGCTTGCCCGCTGAGCGCCAGCACTTGTGCCACGACGCTGCCGGACGACCTTCGCGAAGTTGGCGCGGAAGCCTCCGGCAGGTTAGCGCGGCGGCCTGAAGAGTCGGTGGGGCCTGAGGTAGCGGGGGGTTCGACCGGCTCCGTTTGAACACCCGGCAGTTCGCCTGGTGCGGGGACCGCCGGCGGACGGGACAATTCGATCTCGGCGGCTGCCGGATTCTCCGCCAGGATGGGAAGCGGGCTCGCCGGTGCGCCATCCACTTCCGCCCCGGCTGGGTTCCCTGTAGCCGCTGGAATCGCCACCGGCTCGGTGGGCGGCTGCCCGTCGCGTGCGGTTTGCCGCGGCGCCGCCGGTTCGCCAGCCGCGACCGCCCCCGCTGGGTTCCCTGTCGCCGCTGGAATCGCCATCGACGTGTTGGGCGCCTCCCCGTCGCCTGCGGTTTGCCGCGGCGCCGCCGGTTCGCCAGCCGCGACCGCCTCGACCGGTGCAGCCTCCCCCGCCGCGCTTGCGGTTGACCCGTTTGGCGGGTTCGCCACGCCAGCCGTTACAGCCAGCCCCGGCAACCCAAGTCCCACCCCGAGTTCTACCGCCGGCGTCTTCCCTGGTGCGCCCGGGACCTGCCCCTCGGCCACCTCGCTGGCGGGTGGCGATTGGTCCGAAGCCGTACCCGCCGGCGTCCCATCCGCGCCTGGCAGGCAGATGGATCCGGAGGCTACCGCAGGATTTTCCTTCGGGACCGCGGGGATGGTTTGCCCTGCCGCCAACTGTCCGGGATCCGGCTCGGGCTCCTCAGTCCGCGCCCCGAATTTGGGAGCCGTCTTGGATGTCTCTCCCGAACCCGCGCGCCGGGCGGCAAGTTTGTCGGCAGGTGCCCGCTTGACGGCCAGGCCCGCCATCAACTCCGGAAATTTGCCTTCGGCGCCAGCCGTGGTCCCGGCGCCCGGCCTATGGTGTGCGGTGAGTCGAGACGAGGCGCCGGGTGTGGACGCACGGACACTTTGAGCGAGAAGCGGAGGCGGTATCGCGAGAGCAGCCATGCGCCGGAAATTGCAGATCGAAGGCCAAACCGAGCCGTGCGCGTTTTCAAGGAGTTGGTCTCCCCTGGCGCGGCAGAAAATTGCCCATCGCGCCATATCCGGCAAATTCTTGTCGCGGACCGGAGGCTTCCCCAATCTTCTCTTCGGCGAGATTCGCAGTTTTTTGAGGAAGTTGTATACTGGTCTCCGGTTGGCCCTCGCCGTGCACCTCCCTTCGTGCATGGACCCCATGACCGCCATCGCCGCCAGCGGACTTCGCGCTCGAATGGAGTCGCTCGATCTGCTAGCCAACAACATCGCCAATGCTTCCACCGGGGGCTATAAGGCTGACCGCGAGTTCTACAACCTCTACGTCGCTCCCGAGGCTGCCGGCAACGACTCTCTCTCCACCATGCCCGTGATCGAGCGCCCCTGGGTGGATCACGCCCAGGGCGTATTGCACTCCACCGGCAACCCGCTCGATGTGGCTCTCTCCGGCCAGGGCTTCTTTGCGGTCAACGGACCGAGCGGTCCTCTTTATACGCGTAACGGCAATTTCCGCCTCGCCGCCGATGGCAGGCTCACTTCATCCGATGGCTACCCGGTGCGCGATTCCCGGGGCGCTCCGCTCACGCTGCAGGCGACGCGCCCGGTCGAAATTTCGAACGACGGCACCGTGACTCAGGACGGCGTGGTCACCGGTCAACTGGAGATCGCCGATTTCACCAGTACGGCGGGCCTCTCCAAACAGGGCAGCAACTATTTCCGCGTCAACGATCCGGCAATGCGTACCACCGCCCCATCCGGCACCAGCGTGGAACAGGGTCACCTGGAAGGTTCCAATTCCGGGACCGCCGAATCCTCGGTTCGGCTGGTCAACGTCATGCGCCAGTTCGAAATGCTGCAGAAGGCGGTTTCGTTGGCGACCGAGATGAACAAAAAGGCGATCGAAGAGGTCGCCAAGGTTTAGTCGCAAGGTTTGAATGAGGAGTCGAAATGCTTCGAGCACTTTACAGCGCCGCTAGCGGTATGACCGCCCAACAGATGAACGTCGATAATATCGCCAACAATCTGGCCAACGCCAACACTACCGGCTATAAAGCGCGCCGCGCGCAGTTTCAGGATCTGATTTACCAGACCGTAGTGCAGCCGGGCTCCGCCAGCGGGCAGCAGACCGTGGTCCCGACCGGTCTACAGGTGGGACTCGGCACGCGCAGCTCTTCCAACGAGATTCTCTTCACGCAAGGTTCCTTCTCGCAGACGGGCAATCCGCTGGATATGGTAGTTCAGGGCAAGGGCTTCTTCCAGATCCGGCGGCCCTCGGGCGACTTGGCCTACACCCGTTCGGGCGCTTTCCAAATGGACAAGGATGGCAACCTTGTGACGCAGGACGGCAACCCGGTGGAGCCGCAAATTACCATCCCGGCCGCCGCCCAGCAGATCTCCATCGCGCAGGATGGAACGGTCAGCTATACCCTAAACAGCCAAACCGGGGCACAGCAGGCAGGCCAGATTCAACTTGCCAATTTCGTGAACCCGGCCGGACTGAACAGCATCGGCGGCAACCTGTATACACCAACCGATGCCTCGGGCGATGCCACCGTCGGCATACCCGGCGGTGCGGAAGGGCTCGGCACGTTGTTACAGGGCTACACCGAGCAATCCAACGTTTCCGTGGTGGAAGAGTTTATCAACCTGATCGTGGCGCAGCGCGGCTACGAAGCCAATTCCAAGGTGGTCAAGGCCGCCGACGAAATGTACCAGCAGGCGAACAATCTCAGGCAATGATCCCGCTAGCCGCATTTACGCTGGCCGGCTGCCTCGCCGTGGGCGCCGCGAGCGACCGGATTCTGGCTGGCGATTTAGCCGCTGGGTTTCCGGAGTGGGCTGCCGTGCCGGCGGAGACTCCGCTCGCCCTGGCTCCCGCCCCCGGCGTGCAACGCGTCTTTCGAGTGTTGGAACTGCGCCGCCTGGGAGAGCGCTGGAACCTTTTGCCAGTGCCCGATCGCGAGGTCTGCGTCACCCGTCCAGTGGCTGCTCTCACTGCCGGCCAGATGCTCGCCGCCATGCAAAACGCCATGCAAAACGCCGTGCAAAAAGAGATGCCCGCGGCGCACATCGAATTGCTCGATTTCAGCCGCCAGCCCGCCCCTGCGGGCGAACTGACGTTTCCGGTTTCGGGCCTGCGGCAAGGGCCGGCCGGCGGCTACTGGAGCGGCTACGTCAAGTTCGGCGGCAATCACCGCTTTACGCTCTGGGCGCGAGTCAAGGTAATGGTCGCCGCGGCGCGCGTGGTGGCCGCGCAAGATCTCAAGCCCGG
>JANYJN010000616.1 GCA_025358475.1 Candidatus Solibacter sp. | reverse complement strand
TATCAGGGCGTAGTCAACGGCAACTCCGTGACGTTCTTCGGCGTTCCCGTTCTGCCCCCGACCACGGTTGGTTCGCGCGTTTACCGCATCGTAAACGTCCGCGTCAACGCTAACCAGGTATCTGGTGGAGCAGCTTCCGGTGGCACTACGCCGGTTCAGTCCTTCATCACGGTCAGCGGCGCTGCCGCGCTGCCGATCTCGAACTCGCAACCCATCGTCGGCTATATTCAAAGTGGCCTCACCGCCAGCGTCAGCGGCGCCAAGACCTTCCAACAGTGCCTCAGCCCGACTAAAGCCTCGACGGCCACTGTGAAGTTCTCGGAGAACTTTGGTACGGCTTTCAAGACGAGGGTTCTTGCGCAGAGCCCCAGTCCGTATGCCGGCCAGAACGGCACCCTTCCCCTAGCCCCGGCTCTCCTCAACCAATCCACGCCGGGCGGCATCTACAACTCGGAGTCCAACTTCGTGTACCCGGGCCCATTCAACGCCAATGGTAACGTCGCTGGCTTGGCCGATTTCGGAACCCGTCTGAAAGCGACCTTCAATAACATTCCGTCCGGCGTGCATGTCTTCGTGGCAACTGCGAACGCCGGTCCGTACAGCAGCGTCACCGCCACCTCAATTGGCGGCAACGGCGGTAATGCTAACACCACGGGTGGCGCTGCCTACGTCGGTTACGCCGCGCTCGTCAACGGTGAGACCACCAGCGACGGCGCCGGGGTTCTCCCGTCCGTGACCGCCTCCGATAACATCGGCGGCGTTGGAATCGCTGAAGTCTCCATAGTTGCCGGATCCGGCAGCGCGGTATGGGAAGTGGTAAACACCAACCCCAACACCAATGAAAGCTTTAGCTTCCCGGTCTACCTCACCTACACCGCTGCAACCGCCACGAATACCCCGCTTCCGGGTACTTCCACGGTTACCCTCAGCTACGCCCCGACCGCAACGTCCGGCGCCGCTTCCAGCAGCTTGTCCATTCCGCGCTTCGCCTCTAACACTGCCGGACAGGGCAATATCTTCACCATCAACGTCTGCCGCACCATCCTGCTCTATCCGTACGTCACCAATCAGGCTGGCTTCGACACCGGTTTGACGGTTGCGAATACCTCGCAGGATCCCGTGTTTGGCACTGGCGCACAGGCCGGTATCTGCACGTTTACCTACTACGGCGGCACCACCGCCACTCCGACCACTCCTCCGGGCCCCACCACCACTGGCAGCATCGCCGCCGGCACGGTTTGGGCCAACACGCTGGGAACCATCGCTCCGAACTTCCAGGGCTATGCGTTCGCAGTCTGCAACTTCCAGTTCGCTCACGGCTTTGCGTTCATCAGCGATGTTGGTGCACAGAAGCTCGCCATGGGTTATCTGGCCCTCGTCATTCCCGACTTGGGTGTCCGCGATGCCTCGCCGCTTGGTAATGGCACGGGTACCGGCGAGCAAGAAGCTCACTAGGTCAAGCAGTCGATTTAACTCAAGGGGGGAGCTTCGGCTCCCCCCTTTTTTTGTCGCAATAGCCTCGCTAAAGTGCTACACTAAAATTCCCCGCGTCCCTTCGAATTCCAACCATGTTCCCACGTGAACCAGGAGGCAGTCTTGGACAGACTCAAAATTACGTTACTCACGGCATTTGTAAGTGCGCTACTTTTTGCGCCGGCCGCGTTCCCGCAGGCCGTATCCGCGCAAGCCGCGTCCGCGCAGGCCCTTGCGGCCAAGGTGGAAGTGATCTCCGGGAACGGGCAGTTGATCTGCCCCGCTTGCCCGTACAAGCCCAACGTCCTCTTCTTCAGTCCCATGGTCGTCAAAGTGACCGACGCCAACGGTAGCCCCATCGCCGGCAAGACCGTCACCTGGGGGGTAGTCACCTCAACAGGTCTCCCGCCCTTCTTCGAAATCACCACCTCGACGGACAACAATGGACTCGCCGTTTCCAGGCTGTCCCAAGGAACAATACAGGGCGGAAACGCCGTGCAGCCATTTCTGCAAAGCGTCATCAGCGCCACGGCGGATCAAGCCAGTGTCAATTTTACGGAAACCCTGGCGCTCAGCGACAGCAATACCGGCATCGTGATCGTCCTTTCGCGGTTCGATGGCCCCATTGATACCGGCCTGAAGGGGCCTGCCGGCAGCACCGGCACCGTTCCCATCCAGATTCACGTCGATGGGCGCGGAACGCCGGTGCCCGGCGTTTCTGTGCGCATCCTGAGCCCCGAGGTGACGTTGGCCGGGGTGGTAATGCTCGACCCAACAAAACCTTCCGCCAGTTGCGCCACCGGTCCGGGCGCCGACCCAGGCAGCGTCCTCACCGATAGTAACGGCAATGCGACCTGCTATCCGGTCTTCGGTTCGGTTGCCGGCACCGGCACCGTCAGTGCGCTGGTCGGCGGCTTGGATCCCATCGAATTCGATCAGTCCATTACCACACAGCCTCTGCTCAACCCCAGCGCGTTCGACGAGTACGCCAGCATACAACTGGTCGTGACCCCGGTCGCTCCTAGCCTGATCAACGTCGTTAGCGGCAACAATCAGAACGTGAATCCGGGCCAGGCTTCCGCTCCCCTTGTCGTCCAGGTCACCGATGTCACGGGCAGGATCCCCATCGGCAATCAGACCGTCGCCTGGACGGTTCTCTCCGGCGCGGCCATCGTGAAGCCGGTAGCGTCCAAAACCGATTCCCTGGGGCAAGCGCAAAGCATAGTCACTTTTTCTCCCAATGCCACCGGACCGGTCACTGTCAGGGCTGCTCTCACCGGGATCTACAATGGCATCTCGAAAGACTTCAACCTATCCACCACCGTCCTGATCCTTAGCCTCGCCAAGGTGTCCGGCGACTTGCAGACTACCCAATCGGGACAGAACTTCCCATCGCAGTTGGTCGTGCAGGTGATCGGCACCAACGGTCAGCCCCTGTCGAACCAACCGATAGGCTTTGCGATTACCGACGGCGCGGCAACGGTTTCCGCGTCCGCGCTCACCGATGCCACCGGCCAGGCGCGAGCCACCGTGACGGCTGGGCTCACGCCCGGTTCCGTGACCGTCAGAGCCTTCATCGCAACCTTCTCGCAGACTTTCACGCTCACGGTCATTCCGCCCGGCCCGGCTCTTTCCTCCGGTAGCTTTTTTAACGCCGGCGGGCTCAACCGGATCGGCGCTCTCTCGCCGTGCAGCCTGGTCACCGTAATTGCTTCCGGGCTGGCGCCCAACGTTCAGGGCATGGTATTCAACAATAATCCGTTCGGCCCCTGGGCCACTTTCCTGGCTTCCGATACGGTAACCGTGGGCAGTGTCGCCGCGCCCATTTACAACGTGGGAAAGGTGAATGGCACCGAACAGCTCACCTTCCAGGTTCCCTGCGATACAGCTCTCGCCAACGCCGTTCCCATCACCATCAGTGTCGGCGGCGGTACGGCCACGATCACTTTCCCAGTGGTGGCCGCCAGCCCGGGCATCTTCGAAACCGTGATGAGCGACGGTGTTCGCCGCGGCGTGGTCGTCCGGCCGGACGGCACTTTTGTCAGCCTGAAGAACCCGGCGCGCCAAGGTGACGTCGTCCGCGTGTTCGTCACTGGCTTGGGAACCACGATTCCGGTCGTTTCCACCGGCGCGCTTCCCGCGCCCGGCTCCGATGCCCTGATCGACTTTACCAGGTTGATCGTGGGCGTCGACAACGGCGGCACCCGCGTGGTCAGCGCCCGGCTCTCGCCGAACCTGATCGGTGTGTACGAAGTTGCCTTCCAGGTTCCTTCGGACGCCAAAACCGGGAGCGACGTCGTGCTCAGCGTGGCGATCAATGTCCCCGGCGATGTCAGCGCCGATGGCAAGCAGGTGACCCGCTTTAGCAACGGCAGCAAACTTCCCATCCAGTAGTAGTACCTTCCAACAGGGGCGGCCCGGCTCGCCCCTTCCCCTACTCCCTCCTCCGTTAACACTGTCTTCGCCTTGTATTCCCTAAATATCAATAGGTGGTGTGCTCAGCAATAAGTGTAGCTCTGGCTGTATGAGCCTAACTGCTTTTCGTCTCAGTAATATCTGCAAAAATTCCTTGCCAAGACGCAAAGGGTTCACTATACTATGGATTGTGGCCGGAAATGGGATAGTTTAGGGCTGAAAAGTGGAAGAGAAGCCTAATCACGCGCCCGAAATCGAGCACCCGGACGGAATGTACCCCTCCCGCATGGATGATCGCGGGCGTGTCAAGCTTCCAGTGGTCCTGAAAGAGTACCTGGAGAAGTTCGAAGATAAGCGCTTGTTTGTGACGAGTCTTGACCGCCGCATAGCGCAAGTGTACCCCATAGGTCTGTGGAAGCAAACCAAAAAGTTCCTGGAGAACTATACCGAAGAGCCGGAAGTGGCGGAGAACCTGGCGTTTAACGCAGCCGATCTCGGTGCCGAAACCGAGATGGACTCCCAGGCCCGCGTGCTGTTCAGCCCGGAGGTGCGCAGAGAGCTTGGGCTGGAAGATCAGCCCGTCCATCTCTACGTTTTCGGTGGGCATATTGAAGTTTTGAGCCCGGCGGTCTATGAAGAACGCAAGGTCGCGGCCAAGGTCAAACCGGTATCGGATCTGGCCAAGGCGCGGCGGGCGGGAATGAAGTGATGACGTATGCACGTTTCGGTGATGCCGGCGGAGTCAATCGACCTGTTGAGGGTGCGGCCCGACGGCATCTATCTGGATGCCACGGCGGGACTGGGCGGGCATACCGGTTTGATCGCCCGTCAGTTAACCACGGGCGCCGTCATAGCCAACGATCACGATACGCTGTCGCTTGCGATGGCGCGTGCCAACACCGCCCCCTGGGCCGATCGGATCTGCTTTCATTACGGCGGATTCGGCTCACTGGCGGAAGCGGTGGAGCAGGCGGGGTTTGAGAAGGTGGATGGACTCCTGGCGGACCTCGGTGTCAGCCGGTATCAGCTCACCGCGCCGGAAAGAGGGTTTTCGTTCATGTCAGATGGGCCGCTCGACATGCGAATGGACCAATCCATTCGTGCCACGGCAGCCGATCTTGTCAATCACACCGACGAAAAGACACTCGCCGATCTGATCTTTCAGTTGGGCGAGGAAAGGAGGGCGCGGAAGATAGCCAGAGCAATCGTCCGAGCACGGCCCTTACGGAGCACACTGCATCTGGCCGATGTAGTGGAGCGGGCCGTGCC
>JANYJN010000613.1 GCA_025358475.1 Candidatus Solibacter sp. | reverse complement strand
TCCAGCAGCACCATATCGAAATTCCGCGCCAGCTTCACATGCTGGAACCCATCGTCCAACAACATGACGTCCGCGCCGAACTTCTCGCGCAGCAACGTGCCGGTGAGGTAGCGGTCGGATCCGATGCCGACCGGCGCCACGCGCGCCCGCAGGAAAATCTGCGGCTCGTCGCCCGATTCCTCGGTGCGCACGGCCGCGCCTAACGGCAGAGCCAGGACGGGCGTCGGGGACGTCCGGCCGTGTCCGCGAGTCAAAATCCCCGGGCTCCGGCCGCGCTCCCGTAACAACTCCGCCAGGCGCAGGACGAAGGGTGTCTTCCCGGTTCCACCCATGGTGAGATTGCCTACGCTGATTGCCGGCACGTCCAGTCGGCGCCGCCGGGAATAGTACTTGGCCTGGCGCCGCCTGCTCTCCCAGCGCCACACCCGCGCCAGGGCCCACGCCACGAGGTACCACGGCATGGCCGGACGGTACCGCGGCACGCGATAGACTTCGCGCATGGCGGCTACGGCGCGGGCTGTAGCGCCGCGGCGCGCCTCGGCACACTCGCGGGCGCGCTCTCCGATCCCGCCATCGTCCGCCAGCACCCGTTCCACGGCGAGAGCGAGGTCCTGGGGGCCGCCCACCTCCACCACCGCGCGGGCGGCGCGAAACTCTTCCGCGACGTCCGCGAAATTCTCCATATGCGGCCCCACGATGACGGCTTTCCCAAAGAGCGCCGGCTCCAGAATATTGTGTCCGCCTCGCGCCGCCAGGGTTCCGCCCATGAACACGCAATCGGCCAATCCAAACAGGCCGCCGAGTTCGCCGATGGAATCCAGCAGCAACACGCCGGGCGGGGCCGCGCCGCCCCCATCCCCGTCAAGCCGGGACCGCCGTACATACGCGATGCCCGCCGCGTCCAGCTTGGCCGCCACCACATCGAACCGCTCCGGTTTGCGTGGCACCAGCATCAGGAAAACGCCGCGCATCTGACGCCACGCCGCGATCACCGCGTCGTCTTCGTCCACCCGTTCGTCGGCCATGGTACTGGCCGCGATCCAGACCTTCGCGGGTCGGGCGCGTTCGATCAGTTGCACCACGGGCGACCCGGCATCCGGCGCCCGCGCCGTGAAATCGTACTTCAAATTGCCGCCCAGCGCGACCCGCTGCGCCCCCAGCGCGAGGAAGCGCTGGCGCATCTCCTCCGTCTGCGCCAGAACGGTATCCGCCGCTGCCAGCACCACCGGAAACACGCGCCGCAGCCGCAAATAGCTGGGCAGGGCCCGGTCCGAAATCCGCCCGTTGACCATCGCCAGGCCGGCGCCGGTGCGGTGCACCTCGCGGAACAGATTCGGCCAGATCTCCGTCTCCGCCACCACTACCAGCGAAGGTTGCAGCGCGCGGAGGACGCGCCGCACGGCGAAGACATAATCCACCGGCGCGAAGAAAACTCCGTCGGCAATTTCGCCGAGCTTCTGCTGCGCCGTGGCGCGTCCCGCCAGCGTGGAAGTGGAGACAAACAGCGGCGAATGCGGAAATTCCGCGCGCATTCCCCTGGCGAATTCCACGCATGCCAGAATCTCTCCCATGGAAACCGCATGCAACCAGATGGCTCCCGGACCTGTCTGTCTAAACGAGTGGGGAAGGAAGCCGAACCGCTCCGGCAAACTGCGCCAGTAACCGCGGGTCCCTATGCCGCGAAAGACGAAATACAATAAAAGGGCGGGCAGCGTGGCCGCCTGCAGGACTCGGTAGAGGAAATAAATGCCTTTTGTTTTCAAAAGTCTGGCTCTTCTCTTGAGTATATCGGCGGGCCTTGCGGCCGACAAGGAGACGCCCTTCAAGGCCGCCCCAGCCGCCAGTTACGCCAACCACCAGAGCAACGCACAGATTACCATTGGTGTGGACCCCTACGTCACCGCCGATAAAGTGACGCTCGCTTTTGGCAAGCTCAACCCCAACCAATACGGCGTTCTGCCAGTGCTGGTGGTGATCCAGAACGATAGCGGCCAGGCCATCCGCCTGGACCGTCTTAAGGTGGAATACGCCGGCCCCAACCACGAGCGCGTCGAGGCCACTCCCGCCAAGGATGTGCGTTACCTGAAGCCCCCCCAGCGCCCCGGCGCAATCGAGGGCCCCGGCGGCAAAGTCAAGGTGCTCAAGAGCAAGAAGAACCCGCTGGACGAATGGGTGATCGAAGGCCGCGCGCTGGCCGCGCCGATGCTGCCGCCGGGACAAGCGGTCAGCGGCTTTTTCTATTTTCAGACCAGCCTGCAACACACCGCCACCCTCTATCTGAACGGCCTCTACGAAGCGGGCACGGGTAAAGAGATCTTCTACTTCGAACTGCCGCTGCAATAACGGCCGCCCAAATATTGACACGCTGTCCGTGAATCACGTATGGTTGAGGGGTGCACCAAACGAGAGTCATCGCGACGCGGACCTACGAAAAGCGGATCGCGAAACTGCTCCCGCCAGAAGAGCGCGCTGAGATGGAGAACGCCGTCGCCACCGAACCGGAGCGATACCCAGTGGTGCCCGGCACAAAGGGCGTTCGCAAGGCCCGGTGGTCGCGCCCGGGGATGGGAAAAAGGGGCGGCGTCAGGCTGATCTATTACTTTTGGGCCGGGCCGAACGCAGTCGTTCTCATCACCGCATATGCAAAGAACGAAAAGGAGAACCTGACGGATGCCGACAAAAAAGAAATCCGCAAGATCGTTGAAAACCTCAAACATACCAACTGAGCGGGCGAGGCGTTCGCGTGTGGCGCGTGACATCATCTCGGGGCTAAAGGAAGCTGTCGCGTTCGCTCGGGGCGAAATCTCGTTGCCGGTGCGGATGGTCAATGTCCGGGAGCCTGTCGATGTGCCGGCACTCCGGTCGAAGCTCGGGCTATCGCAGTCGGAGTTCGCGTCTCAGTACGGCATCAGTCTGAGAACGCTTCAGGAGTGGGAACAGGGAAGAACCAGCCCCGACAGCACAGTGCGCGCCTACCTGACCGTGATCGAACGAAACCCGCA
>JANYJN010000611.1 GCA_025358475.1 Candidatus Solibacter sp. | reverse complement strand
AAACACCCGGCCCAGATGCCCACGCAACCGTTGGACCGCAGTGTGTACGGGTTCCCGGTGTGCAGCGTGAGAATGCCGTTGACCTGCCAATTGCCGAGTATGGAGCTGACTGGCTTGCTGAGGTTGGCGCCCATCTTCTTGCCGCGTCCGAACGGGATATCGTACACGAAGTTGCCAACCAGATTGTGGCGAATGTCCCACGCCGCGGAGGAATACGAGAGGTTGTAGTTCGTATTGTCCTTATTGCCAAAGCCATTGGAGCCACTAAGCGTGGTGCCGGAGTTGGCCAGGGCGTGGCCGTAAGTGTAGGCGGCCATGAACATCAGGCCCCCGGATAGGCGCTTCTCCAGCTTGGTGGTCAGGCCGGCGTAGTTCCCCCAGCCGAACGAAGCGGTCCCGTTCAAGCCGTAGATGTAGGGTTGCGGCCGTAACGAATCGCAGTTGATGCTGGAACTGGTGGTAGCCAGGTTCGGACAGGCGTTTTGATCCGGCTGGAGCAGTCCATGCGCCTGATGGTTGCCGACATAAGCGACCTCCAGGGCCATCTGGTGAGGCAGTTCCTGCTGGATGGCGGCGTTCCACTTATGCACCAGGGAGTTGCGGAAGTTGGTTGCCAGAGCGCGGAAGCTGACGGGCGCCGGCAATGAGAAGATGTTGGAGGGGAATCCGGCTTGCAGGCCGTTGGCAAAATACGGGTTGGTGTCGAAAATGTTCGACCCCGGCCCGGTTGCCGGGCGCAACAACTGCGGAGATACATTGAACGGAGCCGATTCGCCCCGGTTCGGGTTGCCGCCCTGTTGCTCTTCGCCGCCGTAGAAGATTCCGTAACCCACGCGGAAGACGGTCTTTGGCTTCCAACTGTACGCCATGCCGATGCGCGGGCCCACGTTCGTCTTGTCCCATGGGATCAAGTATTTATCCACTTGGCCCACGGAAACCTTGACATTCGGGAAAGTGGTGGCGAAGCCCGGCGGTAGCGGGGTGTTCTGGTCCTTGCCCTTAGGGATGAACAGAGTCATGGTCTGGAAATCGAAGTTCGACTGGCGGCCGAACTTCTCGGAGATGGGCGAAAACAACTCGTAGCGCAGGCCGATGCTCAGAGTGAGCTTGGGCGTGAGCTTCCAGTCGTCCTGCGCATAGCCCGCGTACCCAAGCTTCTCGGACGCAATGAAGTTATTGGTGGACATCTGGCCCCAATTGATGTTGCCGAGCAGGAAGGAAGCCATGGCGTCGCCAGTCTGCCCCGAGCCGCCGTATGTGGAAGTGGGATAGGCGGTTTCCTGCGGGCCGAAATACAACTCGCCGTGGGGATAGGGCACCTGGAAGAACGGGAACTTGATGGTCCGGAATTCCGCTCCGAACTTCAGGGCGTGAGCGCCCTTGGTGATGGACAGGTTCTGAATGAAGTCCCAGACGTTGCTGTACTCCTTGGAAGGCAGCCAGGAATTGGCGCCGATCTGGCTGTAATTGGTTCCGCAATACTGCGCTTGAAACGAGGAACTGCAGAATTGGATCTGCGGCAAGCCGCCGTTGATACTGGTGCTCGGGTCGTATCCCCCAAGGGCGAGGGCCTTGTATTCATCGGTGCTGGCGTTGGCCTGCGTACGGGCGGTCACCAGGCGCGTGAAACCGACGCGAGTTTCCGTGATGATGGCGGGCGACCAGACGCGAGTCCAACTGAGCATGCCGTTGCGGCTCAGGTCTTGCTCGCTCGCGCCCTGGAAGGGTGCGCCATCGAGCGCTCCCGGGAAGGGCGAAACGTTCGCCTTCTCGGTGTTGGCCCAGCTCATGGAGCCGAACAAGCTATCCTTGTCGGAGAGCCGGTGATCCATGCGGAGGTCGCCCTGATTGGTGGTCTGCGTGCCAGCAGTGGAGACGAAGTAGTCGTTGGTTGGAAAACCGCCGTTCACAATGGGCTGGTTCGTAGCGGGATACAGCGCCAGAATCTTGGCCGCAACCGGATCGATCCGGTCCCGCGGGATGGTGTTGTTGGGGAATGGGGTGCGGGTGAGTTGCCCGTTCACGGTCGCCGTGGTACTGGGGTCGTAGATCGTGCCCTGCCGGGGGCCACCGTTGGGAAGCGCCGGTCCTAGCAGCGATTGGAAATTTCCGTTCCTCATGTCGGCCGTGGGGATGGTGTAGTTCCCGCCGTAGCCAAGGTTCTGGATGACGCCGCCGGAGGAAGCGATGCGGGTGCCCTGGTAATCGCCGAAAATGAACGTCCGGTTTTTGATAATCGGGCCGCCCACGGCGGCACCAAACTGATTCTGCCGGAAAGGCCCGCGGCCTTGGCCGCCTTTGTTGTTCTCCCAGCGGTTGGCGTTCAATTTGGCGTTCTGCAGGATCTCGAACAGCGTGCCGTGGAGTTCGTTGGTGCCACTCTTGAGACTGACGCTGACTACGCCGCCGGCTCCGCGCCCGTATTCGGCGTTATAGCCGTTAGTGAGAACGCTCATCTGCCCGATCGCTTCCACCGAAGGCCCCACCACAAACGCGGTCTGGTTGAGGAAGTCGATCACATTGACGTTGTTGTCGACGCCGTTCAGCAAGAAATTATTCTGGCCGTTGGAGCGCACTCCGTTGGCCGAGAAGCCACCGCCCGTGGCATCGCGCGAGCCGGGCTCTGCCGTCAGAACGCCCGGTGAAAGCCGCGCCAGGAAGCTGAAGGTACGCGTTCCGCCCAGCGGAAGGTCAGCCATCTCCTTGGCGTTCAGCTCGGCGCCCAGGGTGGTGCTTTCGGTTTGCAGCAACGGCGCTTCCGCGTTCACATCGACCGCCTGGCTTACGTCGCCGACCGCCAGCGTGAGGTTCACGCCTACCCGATCGCCGCCGATGATGACGATGTTCTGCTGCTCCACGCGGCGGAACCCTTTCGCCTCGGCGGTAACGCTGTAGGTCCCGGGCTTCAACGCGGGCCGGATATAGGTGCCGTCGCCGCCCGATACCACGTCATACTTCAGCCCTGTCCCAATCTCGGTGAGAGTTATTTTGGCATTCGGCACCACGCCGCCTTGCGCGTCGGTGATAGTGCCGGTAATGGTGCCCATATCGCGTTGGGCGAATGCGATGGTTGTGAAAGCTAGAGCAAAAACCGTCAGCAGCAGCACGGGCCGGCAGCGCTTAAGTAGCACCATGCAAGCACGTGGCATAGTTGATTCCATTTGACCCTTCCTCCCTGCACAGTCGATTCATTCACCGTTCAAACCAAACATGGAAGCGTTTCCATGCGAGACGTGAGCTAGTGTAAAGCTATTACAAAATGGAGTCAAGGGTAAATATTCGTAAATTCTCGCACGTGCCCACCTTACAATCCGCGCCGCTCTCCAGAACTCCAAGGAAAGATTAAGTTAACGTTTGTAGCGGATTCCGTGCGAAATGGAATGGAAACTGGCGCCAATTGGTGAGAAAAACCACACATCGTTCGACTGTGATCACAACTTGCCCATAATTGATGAGTGGATCGCTGACGGCAGCGGAGCCCCGGGTCCGGTCGAGGAGCGCACGACCAGTGCGGTACTCATGTGGAATTCCGCACCAGATCCGTGACCCCGGATCGATTGCAGCAATGCGTCGCACGCCAGGTGGGCGACTTCTGTCCGGAGCAATCTCACGGTGGTAAGCGGGGGCTCGGTAAACTCCGCCATCTGGATGTCGTCGAATCCCACCACCGAAATGTCTTCGGGCACCCGCAGTCCCCATTGGCGGATGGCGCGCATGGCGCCGATCGCGGTGAGATCGTTGGATGCGATTACAGCAGTGGGCCGCGGCGCACGCTGCAGCAAGCGCAGCATCGCCTCCAGGCCGCCGTCCACCCTGTGATTCCCTTCTTCGATCAGGATCTCGCGCCGCGGGCCGGAGCACGGATCGTTCAGGCGCGTGATGAACATATCGCGCCGCTCGCGCGCCGACGCCAAAAGGCTGGGCCCGGAGATGAACGCGATCCGGTGATGCCCAAGGTTGCTGAGGTGCTCCACTGCCTGGGCGATCCCGACGCCGTAGTCCACCTTGACATTGCTCACCCCTTTGCCCACCCTGCCCACATCCAGAAAAACCAGCGGTACTTTGCGGCGGGCGAGCGTGTCGGTGAGTGAAGCATCCACTTCCGACGTCATGATGGCCACGCCGTCGATTTTTCGCTCGATCATCCTTCGCACGCACAGAGCCGTCCGCGCAGGGTCGTAATTGGTGGAGGCCACCAACACGTCGTAGCCGTTCTGCAGCGCCACATCCTCGAAGCCCTGGATTAACTCCGGAAAGAAGGGATTCGTGATGTCGG